>JBGTFI010000408.1:0-3440 GCA_041747335.1 Phycisphaeraceae bacterium
CGCCGGGATTGCCCGGACTGCCCCACGCCGCGCCGCGCGCCAAGCGCATCATTTACCTCTTCCAGTCCGGCGCGCCTTCGCAGATGGAGCTTTACGACTACAAGCCGCGCCTCTGGGAGTGGCAGGGCCAGGAGCTTCCCGCCTCCGTCCGTATGGGTCAGCGGCTTACGGGCATGACCTCCGGCCAAGGTTCGCTCCCCATCGCCGCCCCGGCCGCGAAGTTCTCCCAGCACGGCCAAAGCGGCGCCTGGGTCAGCGACCTCATGCCCTTCACCGCGCAGGTCGCCGATGAGCTTTGCTTCGTCAAGTCCATGTACACTGAGGCGATCAACCACGACCCGGCCATCACGTTCTTCCAGACCGGACACCAGCAGCCCGGCCGCCCCGGAATGGGCGCGTGGGTGAGCTACGGGCTGGGCAGCGTCAACCGCGATCTTCCGGCCTTCGTCGTCCTTCTCTCGCGCAACACCTACCCGCTCGCCCAGCCGCTCTACGCCCGCCTCTGGGGCGCGGGGTTCCTGCCTTCGAACCATCAAGGCGTGAAGTTCCGCTCAAGCGGCGATCCGGTGCTCTACCTCACCGATCCCACCGGCGCCCCGCGCGAGTCCCGGCGCGAGCTGCTTGACGATGTGGCCGCGCTCAACCGCCTTCAACACGAGGCCGTCGGGGATCCGGAAATCCTCGCCCGAATCGAAGCCTACGAGATGGCGTATCGGATGCAGATGTCCGTGCCCGACCTCACCGACTTCTCCGATGAGCCGGCTTCCACCTTCGATCTCTACGGTCCCGATGCCCGCATCCCCGGCACGCACGCTGCCAACTGCCTGCTCGCCCGGCGCCTGGCCCAGCGCGATGTCCGCTTCATCCAGCTCTACCATCGCGGCTGGGACCACCACTCAGACCTCCCCAACCAGATACGCCGCCTCTGCGGTGAGACCGATCGCGGCACGGCCGCCCTCATCCGCGATCTCAAACAGCGCGGCATGTTGGAGGACACGCTCGTCGTCTGGGCCGGGGAGTTCGGCCGAACCGTCTACAGCCAGGGGACGCTCCAGCCGGGCAACTTCGGCCGCGACCACCACCCGCGATGCTTCACCGTCTGGCTCGCCGGCGGCGGCGTGAAGCCCGGATTCTCCTACGGTCAGACCGATGACCACTGCTACAACATCGTCGAGAACCCCGTCCACGTCCATGACCTCAACGCCACCATCCTCCACTGCCTGGGCATCGACCACGAACGACTCATCTACCGCTTCCAGGGCCGGGATTTCCGTCTCACGGATGTCCACGGGCACGTGGTGAAGGACATTCTGACGTGAGCGCGTAATTGATCATGACGAAACGGATGCGTCTGCCCGGAATGCTCGGAAAACGCTCGCTGACGCTCGCGGCTCGTCGCAGCAGGGGTCTCTTGCCCCTTTCGCGCCGTATTCACTTCACGCTCCTGGCCCTCCTCCTCACCACCCCCCTCCGCGCGCAGCCGGCCGACTTCCCCACCCGCATCGATGCCGCGGCGCACGCCGCCATCGAGCGAGGCGATGTTCCGGGGGCGGTCATCCTGGTGGGCAAAGGCGAGGCGATCCTTCACCGGAAGGCCTACGGCCTGCGGATGATCCAGCCGGAGGCGCGGCCGATGACAGTCGATATCCTCTTTGACCTCGCTTCCCTCACCAAACCCGTCGCCACGGCGACCTCGATCATGGTGCTGGCCGATCGCGGGGTGATTGATGTGCGCGAACCGGTGGCGAAGTACCTGCCTGAGTTCGGCCGAAACGGCAAGGAATCGATCACCGTCGAGCAGCTTCTGCTTCACCGCGGCGGGCTGATCGCTGACAACCACCTGCGCGACTATGCCGACGGCCCCTGGCAGGCGATGCTCAACATCTTCGCGCTGCCCACGCAGTCCCCGCCCGGAACGGCCTACACGTACACCGATGTCGGGTACATCGTGCTGGCCGAGGTGGTGCGGCGCGTCGATGGCCGGGCGATCGACCTCTTCGCCCGCGATGAGGTGTTCCTCCCCCTGGGCATGCGCGAGGCGATGTTCAATCCCCCGCCCGCGTGGAAAGAGCGCTCCGCGCCCACCGCCCGGCGCGGCGGGCGGTGGATGATTGGTGAAGTCCACGACCCCCGTGCCTTCGCGCTCGGCGGCGTCGCGGGGCACGCCGGACTGTTCGGGACCGTCGATGACCTCGCACGCTTCTGCCGGATGATCCTCAATCTCGGCCGGCTCGACGGCGTGCGCCTGCTGAGCGAGGAGACCGCCCGTCGGATGCTCGAACGGCACTGCCTGCCCGACGGCGGCGGATGCCGCAGCTACCTCTTTGGTTTTGGAGGACAACAGGATTCCGCGCGCGGCGATGTCTTCACCCCCGGCGAAACCTTCGGCCACACCGGATTCACCGGGACGATGTTCTGGATCGATCCGGAACACGAAGGGTACGTGATCGTTCTGGCCAACCGGGTCCATCCGGAGGATGAAGGCCGCGTCGCCCAGCTCCGCCGCGAGGTCGCGACCGCCGCAGCCCAGTGGCTGCGAGAGTAGGGTCCGCTATTGCGGACCAAGTTTTCCGGCTCATCACACCCGTCCCCGCAAGGGGTGCATTGCCCCCTTGGTTGACTTACAATAGCCAGGTATGGCCAAGCACGGCCGCGCAAACTCAGGAACCCACTCCGTCCGGCGTTTCGCCGCACGGCACGAAAGGCACGCAATGACCCACCGAACGTTGGCCGGTTTCGGCCTGGCGATGATCCTCACCCTCTCATTCCTCGCCGTGGGACAGGATCAGGCGCCGCCCGCGCCGCCGACGCCCGCTCCGGCCCCGCCCCCGGCCGCGGATGCGCCCAAGTTCACCACCCTCAAGGAGAAGGTCAGCTACATCTTCGGGCTGAACGTCGGCACCAGCCTCAAGCGCGACAACATCACCTCCGTGGATGTTGACATGCTCGCCCGCGGCGTGCGGGACGTGCTCGAGGGCAGGCCTTCGGCCCTGAGCCCCGATGAAGTCCGCGCAACGATCATGGCCTACAGCGAGCAGATCAAGCAGGAAGGCCTCGAGCGCAACAAGCAGTTCCTCGAAGCCAACAAACTCCGCGAGGGCGTCAAGACCACCCCCAGCGGGCTTCAATATGAAGTCCTGGCTGAGGGCGAGGGCGACAGCCCCGGCCCGAAGGACATCTTCGTCGCCCACTACCGCGGGGCGCTCATCGACGGGCGGGAGTTCGACAACAGCTACCGCATCGGCACGCCGCTGGAGTACCCCGTCGAGAACATGATCCGCGGTTGGGTCGAAGCGCTTCAGAAGATGAAGCGCGGGTCGAAGTGGCGGCTGTTCGTCCCGCCGGATCTGGCGTACGGTGAAACCCCCCCCGAAGGAACCGTCATCCCCCCCAACGCGATCCTCGTCTTTGAGATGGAGCTGCTGGACTTCAAGAAAGCC
>JBGTFI010000409.1:0-7841 GCA_041747335.1 Phycisphaeraceae bacterium
AATTCCTGTTGCGGCAGAGGAGCATTCCGACAAGGACACCCACACCGGCGGCGATGCCGATGCTGGCGAGTTTGTTGTGCTCGACGAAGTCCTTGACGCAATCGCGCGTCTCGAGGGTGGCGTGCCTGGCGCCCTCGTAGACCTCGTGGGCCACGTCCTTGGCGCTTTCGACGGCCTGGCGTGCGCCGTGGCGGACTTCGGAGGCCGCGGAGCCTGCGGCGTCGGCGGCGCCGCGGGCGAGACTCTTGACATCGGATTTGAGCTCGGAAGCGGCGTGTCCGACGCGCTGGGCGTCCTGCTTGAAGCTGGTTTTCTCGGTGGTGTTGGTGTGAGGCATGATGGTGATTCCTTGCTGTTGGCGTCAGTGCCCCCGGGGGCGCGGACGCGGGGTTGATGGATTCATACGGCGCGTTGCGAGGTCTACGTTCTGGATCGCGGAAGATCGCGGCGCGCGGCGTCGTGCTGAGGGACGGTGCGGACCTCGGGCTTGCGGCTGGATTCCCGTGGGTCGGGAGCGCTGGCGAGAGAGCCTTTGGAGATGTCGGTGGCGCCGGCCTCCTCGAAGATGGTCTTGGCGCGCGATGCGTGTTTGGAATCGTTGGCGTGGACGGAGATGAGGATGTTTCCGTCCTTGACCTTGCCCTCATAGCGTTTGGCTTCGAGCTCGGGGATGCCCATTCCGATGAGGGCCCCGGCGATTCCGCCGACGGCGGCGCCGGCGCCGATGCCGCCGAGTGAGGCCATGATCGGTCCGGCGGCGATGAACGGGCCCAGGCCTGGGATGGCGAGCATTCCGATGCCCGCGAGGAGGCCGACCGCGCCGCCCACCACACCGCCCGTGCCGGCGCCGATGGTGGCGCCTTCGGGGGCCTTGGTGTTGGCTTCGTGGGCGAAGTCGCGGGTGCTGGCCTTGTCGGGGAACAGCACGGAGATGTCGTTGTCGGCGAAACCCGAGGCCTTGAGGCGGGTGACGATGTCGTTGGCGATGGCCGGGTCGGGGGCGATGCAGAAGACTGCGGATTTCATGGGGAACTCCTTTGGAGAGTCGGGGTGAATGGGGTTGTCAGTTCAGTTTGACTTCCAGTTGGTTGGCGATGTTGTTCGCGCCGGCGATCGCGGCGGCCTTGGCATGGATCGCGTCCTTCTCGGCCTGGGACTCGACGACGCCGCGGAGTGTGACGGTCCCCGAGGCGTCGGTGATGACCTTGCAGTTCTGGGCGTTCACGGAGAGGTTGTCGTCGTCCATGATGGCCTTGCGGATCTCGGCGGTGATGCGGACATGTTCGCTGGATTCGGATTGATCCAGCGGCGTGCGAGTATTGAACTCGGCGTCGCGCTCGTTGCGGGCGGTGTTGTCGGCGTCGCGGACCGCGTCGGCCGCGCCCGTGCGATCGGTCGTGGGTGTGGGCGGAGTGGTTGGGGGGACGGGTTCGCTCTCGCGCTCGCATCCGGCGAGGGCCAGGAGGGCGGCGAGCATGAGGGCACTGTAAAGGTGCGTTGTGTTCATGGCGGTTTCTCGCTTCCGCCGCGCCCTGAGGGCGCGGCCTTGGGGTGATGCGATCGAGCGACACGATGGATCGAACACGGCGCTCAGGCGGCGGCGTCCTCGTTGACGGTGTTCATCGCAAGATCGGTCAGCGCCTGGTCGGCGTTCTTTTCCTCGTCCAGAGTCTTGTCGAGGCGTTTGGCGTCGGCGTCGCGATCGAGGAGGGTGGCGAAGGTGCGCAGGCAGCCGTAGGAGGCGATCTCGTAGTGCTCGATCTTCTGCGCGGCGCAGATGAGGCCGGCGTCGCGGACTTCCTCATCGGCGTCTGCTTCGATGAGTTCGGAGCCTTCTTCGATGAGTCCGGCCGCGGCGACGCAGGTTTTTCGGCCGGGGCCTTTGCCCAATCCTTCGAGGATGATGTTGTGGCGTTCGAGCTGTTCTTTGGTCTCCTGAAGGTGCTTTTCGAAGGCGGCCTTGAGCTTGGGGTTGTTCGCGGCCTTGGCCATCTTCGGGAGGGCCTTGATGATCTGGCGTTCGCAGCTGTGCATGTCCTGAAGCTGGTCGAGGTAAAGGTCGTCGAGGGTCTTGATCTTCATCGCGGCGCCTTTCGGCATTGGTGTGATGACACGGATTGACGCTCACCACGATACGCGCAGCAGTACCCGGACCGGATCGGAAGGGGACCGCGCCGGGGTGTAGGGATTTGGAGGAGAGGATTGCCGGAGAAAGGCGCGGCGGGGCGGGACTGAAGCCTACGCCTGTCGGTCGAAAATCCAGCCGAATTGTACTTTGTGCTGCTGTGCCACTTTCTGTTCCACGGCTTCGGCGAGCATTTCGTATCGCGCGGGCTGGCGACAGAGGTAGTCCTGGGCTTTGGCGGCCTGGCCGGTGACGGAGACCTCCGCGAGCTTCCAGGTTCTGATGAGGTGGGCGATGATCTGCGCGTAATCACGTATGGTGTAGACGCCGATGCGCTGCGCGACGGCCGCGAAGTGCTCAAACAGGTTGGGATCACGGCCGTCGGTCATCAGGCTGGCGGGCATGACGATCATCGTCTTGAGCATGGCCTTGATGGCGAGCATGGCGCCGTCGGGATCGGCCTGGATCACCTTGCCCATCATGGTCTGGTAGAAGGTCTCGTGACGAACCTCGTCGCCGGCGATTCGCCGGCAGATGGCCGCGAGCGCCGTTTCACCTTGGGCGGAGACTAGCCTGGCGATGTTGTTGTGGGCGATGCTGGTGGCGCGTTCCTGGAAGGAGGTGTAGATCAGCCCGCGATAGGGGTCGTCCCCGGCCTTGGGGTTGAAGCCCCTGTAGAGCAGGTGGTGGATGGTGCGTTCGATGGAAGCCATGTCCACGCGGCCGGTCAGGCGCAGGTAGGTATTGAGCAGGTCTCCGTGACGGTTTTCCTCGGCGGTCCATCCGCGCAGCCATCTCGCCCAGGGGCGATCGGATGTGCCTTGCGAGTCCTGAGCGATGAGATTGAGTGAGACCGCATAATTCGGGAGCGCCTCCTCGGTGATCATGTTGCCGACGAGGCAGACGAGCAGTTCATCGGTAATCGCCTGAGCCGGTTCGCGGAACGCCGCAAGCTGGTCACGCCAATTGTCGGCGGTCAGATCAGGGAGGTAATCGGTCGGTTGCCAGGCGCGATCGACGGGCAGGAGCAGGGAGAGGTTCTCGGCGACGAACGGTTCGAGGGCGACGAGGACATCCTGATGCGGGAGGGTGAGCAGTGCGGTATCGCGCAAGTTGCGGATCCGTGGGTTCGGGTCTCTCGAGTGCGGATGCGCGGGCGGGAATCGCCCGTCGTCGCATCCCGCTTCAAGGGTCGAGAGGCCGTGACATCACCATAGTATACTGCATCCTGCCACGGATAGACACGCCCACCGTGGCCATTATTCACGCGTGAGCCCGCCCGCGGCATGGTTGAGGAGCCTTCGGGTGTATCCGGGCGCGAGTCCGGGACCGCGATTGACTTCGAGCAGACGCGGTAAGACATCCAGGAGAGGACGCGCGGTGGCATGGAGGTTGTCCACGACGTAGGCGGCCTGGACGCGGGCGTAGGGGCGGCCGTGGAGGAGTTCGGTCTCGAGTGCCGCCAGGCCGGATGGGGTTTCGCCCATGCGGCCCAGGGCGCGGGCGGCGGCGATGCGTACGCTCGGGGATGGATCGCTTAGAGCCTCAAGGAGCAGGGGTTTGGTGTCGCGCGCGGCGTGGCTGAGGTTCCCCAGTCCGATGGCGGCCCAGGTGCGCACGCCCGGTTCAGGATCGCGCATCGCCTCGATCATGCGCGGGATGGCGTGCTCATCCTCCGCGGCGAGCACAGCGGCGGCGCGCAGTTGTCTGAGGAGCGCCGCGCCGCCGGGCTGCCGGAGAATGGCGTACCGGTTGCCGTACCGTTCCTGCCCGGCGAGGAGTTCATCTTCCGGGAGGAAGCCGAGGTCGAGTGTGTCGTGGATCCACGCTTCGTGTGCGGCGCGCATGCGTTCGAGCGTCCGGCGATGTTCCGGCAAGCCCGCGAGGTTTCGGACTTCGTGGGGGTCGTTTTCGAGGTCGTAGAGTTCCTCAGCCGGTTTCACGGGCGCGGCGAAGAGGGCGGCTGCGCCGGCGAGCGAACCTTCGGCGGCGAGGCGGCGGATCTCGCGCATGGTGGCGCGCTGCTCGCCGTATTCGACATGCTGGTACCAGGGCTTCCAGGGTTCGTAGTTGCGGATGTACTTGAAGCGCCTGTCGCGGACGGCGCGGATGATGTCGTAGCGTTCATCCATGCGGTCGGCCGCGGCGTGGAGGTACTCTCTCCGGAGAGGGAGGTCTGGCCCGAGGAACGCCCGGCCTTGAAGGTGATCGGGCGGCGCCACTGCGGCGAGGTTGAGGACGGTGGGGCCGAGGTCCATCAGGCTCACGAGGCGATCGTCGATCGTGCCCGGCGCGCCCTGTCCTGCCTGGCGGAACTTCAGGGGGACGCGGACGATCAGCGGGACGCGAACGCCCGAGTCGTAGAGCCATCGCTTGGCGCGCGGCAGGCCGACGCCGTGATCCGACCAGAACATGACGATGGTATTCTCGGCAAGGCCATCCTCGTCCAGTTGGGCGAGCAGCCGCCCGGCCCATTGATCCATGGCGGCGATGACATCGTAGTACCGGCCCCAGTCTTCGCGCACCAGGGGGGTGTCCGGGTAGTAGGGAGGGAGTGTGGCGGCGACCTTGTCGCGATCGTGTCGGGGCAGGCCGGCGGTGACCTGCTCATACCTGGCCTTGTCGAAGATGCCCGATTCGTGGGTTCCGGTGAAGTTGAAGACCGCGAAGAAGGGCTGATCCTTGCGGGGGCGGTTGCGCCAGTGGGCTTGCCCGCTGGACTCGTCCCAGGTGTCGGGCGGTTCCTGGAACTGGTAGTCCTTCTTGACGTTGTTGGCGCAGTAGTAGCCGGCTTCACGCAGATAGACGGTGAAGGGGCGGATGAACTCGGGCAGCCTCGCATCGCAGCGCATCGGGTGCGTGCCGAGGGTGGTGGGGTACATGCCGGTGATGATCGAGGAGCGGGAGGGCGCGCAGACGCCCGCGACGACGGTTGCGTGGGTGTATCGGATGCCCTGGCGTGCGAGGCGGTCGAGGTCGGGGGTGGTCGCGTGGGTGTCGCCGTAACTGCCCAGGTGGGGGCTGATGTCCTCACAACTGAGCCAGAGGATGTTGGGGCGCTCGGCGGCGCGTGCGTGTTGGGCGGGCGCGACGGAGGCGAGGGTGAGACCGATGAGGAGCATGAATCGTGACATGCCGGGTCACCGTATGGGGAATCGCGGGAGCGGGTCAAGTGGATCGCCTGGGCGGACATGGCGTCTTGTCATTTCGGATGCTTTGAATGGTATGGTAGAATCATTTGTCCGCGATTCCTTGCGGGTTCATATCGCGCGGTTGGTTCGATGGCGACCCGAGCCTGGAGAAGGTGGGACGGCATGCGTCTGATCACGGTCACGTCCGACAATTACCTGCCTTCGACGCTGATGATGCTCGAGTCGGTGCGGGTGTGGCATCCGGCGTTGCCGGTGACGGTGTACGCACTGGAGAAAGGATGGAACGCGGACCACAAGGCACGGTTGCGGGAGATGGACGCGGAGGTGGAGGTGATTCCCGAGCACGATCCGCGTCAGCGTTCGGGGCCCGTGGGGACGACGCTCTTCGCGGTATGGAAGATCGAGGTGTTCCTGCGTCAGGCCGAACCGTTTCTTTTTCTGGACAGCGACATTCTGGCGCTCAAGCCGCTGGATGAGGTGTTCAGGCGCGTGGAGCGGGACGGGTGGCTGAGCGTGGAGGAGGGAACGACGCTGGGGTTCTACAACCAGGGGGACATCGCGGCCCTGAGCGGTCTGCCGGAGGCCGCGGGTTCGCTCAAGTCGTTCAACACGGGGGTGCTGGGGTGCGACCCTCGGGCGCATCGCGAGGTGTTCGAGCTGGCGCTGGAGTGGTCGCGATTGATCAAAGCGATCGCGTTCGGGGATCAGGGGCTGATCAACCTGGCGTGGCATCGGGTGCGGGGGGGGATGCCTCCGAGCGCCGGTCGGCAGTTCAACGGAGGGTTTTTCGACGACGGCGCGATCGACCTGACCAACACGATCCTGCACTTCGCGGGCGACCACGTCTGGCGGATGATGAAACAGGCCGGCCGAAAGCGCTTTGAGCTTCAGCACGACGTGTGGAGCGCGTGGCCCAAGGGGGTGGGGCTGACGAACCTGCGGGACACGTCGTTCTGGGAGCGGTCGCTGCCGCACCCGTGGCCGTGGTTGAACCAGTGTACGCAGGCGCGGCACCACGGGTTCGTGCGGCGTGTGCGTGAAGCGAGCCTGGAGCTGCGCGACACACCTTGGCTTCTCCTGCGCGACCGGTACGAAGCGCACCTGCTTCACAGGCGGGTGCTCGCGGGACTCGACGCTTTCTGGAAGCGTGAAGCATCGCGTTTCTCGGGGCTGAACTACCGTCCAACGTATCACCTGAACCCGCGAGGGATGGCGACATCGTCGCTGCGAAGGCGCGTGGCGCGTCTTTGTGACGACATTCGCTCACTGGGGCGGCCCCGAATCGTCAAGCTCGGAATCGACCGAACCGGTAGAGCAGGAGCACCTGTAGCGCGATCAGCAGAAGGCAGCCATCGAGGAGTCGCCGCGCCCATCGGGAGCGGCGATCCAGCATCGCCCGACCCTGCGCCAACCACACCGCCGTCAGGGGAACGAGGTACATGACGTAGCGCGCCGTGACGGTTCCCCAGGCGGGGAGGGTCATGGAGAACCAGGTGAGTGCGGTGATGCTCCAGACGGTGAGGAGCGCCCAGGCGGCGTGGACGATCCATCCCGGCCGCGCGGGCTGAAGCGCCAGCGCGAGCGTTCTGCCGACGCCGAGCAGGATCGCGATCGAAACGGGGGCCGCGGCGAGGAGCAGGAGGCTGAGGAGGAAGAACGTTACGCTCATCCAGGAGGCGAAGAACGTGTGGCGTTCCCCGATCCAGAAGCTGACGTAGAGGCCGTCCCACCAGCTTGTCCAGGCGGCGGCGTCGGGGTGTGAGAAAGGGAAAGTTCCGGCGGTGAGGTAATACTCCCACCAGCGCACGTAAGGACGGAATAGTCCGGGAAAGGCATCCCAGTTGGCGTAGAAGGGGCTGCCGAAGTGGTGGATGTTGCGCGCGTAGAACCAGGCGCTTACGAGTGCTGCGCCCAGGGCGATGCAGAGGGCCGATTTGATGGGATCCAGGCGGCGATCGCGGAGGGCCTCGAGCGTCATGGCCGTGAGGAGCGCCGCGAGGAGGATGACGGCGGAGAAGCGGCCAAGCAGGGCGAGACCGACGGCCAGGCCGACGATGAAGGCGCGTCCGGGCGTCAGGCCGCGGTCGCTCTCCACGAAGCGCATCCACAGCAGTAGCGGCGCGACGGTAAGGGCCGTCGCGAAGGGTGTGTTGTTGACAAGCGGCGCGATGCTGACGACCCCCGGCGACAAGACCGCGACGACCAGCCCGGCGGCTTGCGCGCCCGGGTGATCGGGAAAGGTGCGCCGCAGCAGCCACCAGGCCATGAAGCCCAGGGCGATGGCGCTGAGCGCGCTGAGGAATTGTGCTCCCTTGATGGCCATTTCATGGTTCGCTTGTCCGCCAAGGGCCTGGTACACGGCGGCGGAGGCGAAGTAGTAGGCCGGGGGGTGGTAGGCCTGCCATCCGTCGGTGGCGAGAGCGGGGCGCCAGGTGCGGGCGACCTGTTGAACGTGCTCGACGTGTCCTCGGCCATCGGGTCCGCGCCAGGACTCGCAAGCCCAGGCGTTGTGGAGCGCGAGGGCGACGGCGCAGGTCAGGATGATCCATGCGAGGCTTCGCGCG
>JBGTFI010000410.1:0-5181 GCA_041747335.1 Phycisphaeraceae bacterium
GTTCAGGCCGTGGCGATCGTGCCCGGCGCCGCGCCCGCGGTCCTGGCTGAGGCGCGCCTGGACGCACGGCAACTCGACGCCGCCTACCGTTCCGGTCTGTCGGGGACGCATTACACGATCGACCTGCCGCTGAGCAACGCCCTGCCCGCCGGGGCGGACAAGGCCACCGTCAAGGTTTCTCTCCTTGACGCCGCAACGGGAGCAACAGTGTCGTTCGAGCAGCCCGTCGCGCTCTCGCCGAAGTAGAAGTAGGTCAGGCCTCGGCCTGACGGTTCTGCGTTTCGTCGCGCCTTCCTGTCAGGCCAAGGCCTGACCTACCCGACCATGCTCTCGCCTACTGAGCGATTCTCCTCGCGCGTCGCGGATTACGTCCGCTACCGGCCGTCCTATCCCTCCGCCGCGGTGGACTTCATCCTCGATAGAGCGGGCCTTTCATCGGATAGCGTGATCGCGGACATCGGCTGCGGCACGGGCATCCTCGCCCGCCTCTTTCTCGAGCGGGGCCACCGGGTCATCGGGGTGGAACCCAACGCCCCGATGCGGGAGGCCTCGGCGGCGCTTCTGGCGGGATTTGATCGCTTCTTAGCCGTGGATGGCCGCGCCGAGGCCATCGGGCTGCCCGACCGCAGCACATCGCTCATCACGGCTGGGCAGGCCTTTCACTGGTTCGAGGTGGAGGCCGCCCGCCTTGAGTTTCATCGCATTCTGAAACCTCCTGGCGCGATCGCGCTGATCTGGAACGATCGCCGCATCGATTCGACGCCGTTCCTGCGCGACTACGAACGGTTCCTCCACACCTACGGCGAGGACTATGCGAAGATCGCCGGCGAGCAGATCGACCACACGAAGATCGCCCGCCTGTTCGCGCCAGGCGGTTATGAGACTGGGGTATTCGCTCACTCTCAGGTGTTCGGCTCTGATGAACTCAAGGGCAGGCTTCTGTCGTGCTCCTATGCCCCCCAACCGGGTCACGCGCGGCACGAGGCGATGATCTCGGCGCTGGGGGAACTGTTCGCACAGTATGAGCAGGGGGGTCATGTGGCGTTCGAGTATGACACCCGCGTGTACCTGGGGAGGATGTAACCGCGGCATCGGTCGGGCGCCATGGGCAAGGCTCTGCTTGCCCGTGCATGAGCATCAATTGCCGACGCGCTGCTCGCTATGGAAATGAAAAGAGCCCACGCGTGGCGCGTCGTGGGCTCATGTGCGTGCTCTCCGGTCACCTTCCCGAAGGCAGCGATGAATTATACCTTCAATTCCCTTCCTGTCAGCAAACGGTACGCGGCAAGATACTTCGCCATCGTGTTGCGGACAACCTCCGCAGGCAGCACCGGGCCGGGGGGCGTCTTATTCCATCGGCCGGTGTCGCACAATTCTTGAAGATAATCGCGCACGTACTGCTTGTCGAAGCTGTCCTGATCCCTGCCGACCTCATACTTTTCCGCGGGCCAGAAACGTGAACTGTCGGGCGTGAGCGCTTCATCCACAAGAATCGGCTCCCCATCCAGCGCATCGACCGGCAGGCCGAACTCAAACTTGGTGTCCGCCAGGATGATGCCGCGACCGGCCGCGTAATCGTGCGCCATGCGGTAAATGGCCAGCGTCCAGTCGCGCAGCCTGGTCATCAACGATTCGCCGGCGATCTCGCACGCCCGCTCGAAGGGGATGTTCTCATCATGGCCGCTGGTCGCCTTGGTCGCGGGCGTGAAGATCGGTTCGGGCAGCTTTTCGCACTGTCTCAGCCCCGGCGGCAGCTTCACACCGCAGACGCTCTGGGTCCGCTGGTACTCCTTCCACCCCGAACCGGCCAGATACCCCCTCGCCACGCACTCGATGGGAACGACGTTCGCCCGCCTGCCGATCATCACCCGCCCGCGCAGCGTCGCGCGCTGATCATCGCTCAGCCCCGGAATGTCCGCCGGGTCCGTCGAGAGGACGTGGTGCTGAAAGTTGCCTCCGAGCTGCTGCTGGATCATGTCGAACCAGAACAGGCTCAGTTGCGTGAGCACGATCCCCTTGCCCGCGATGCCGTTCTCCATCACCACGTCGAACGCGCTGATCCGGTCGGTGGCGACGATCACCACGGCCTGGGTTCCGTCTCCCAGCGTCGCCTCGTACACGTCGCGCACCTTGCCCTGCCTGCGACTCCGCAGGGGAAAATCGGTGGTCAGCAGCGCGTCGGTGTCGAGGCCGGTGGTCATGCGGGAGTCCTGATCCTTCGCGGATTGTGGCAAGCGCGAGTGGGGAAATCAAGCAAGCAATCCCCGCTGATCATTCTTGGCAGGAGGGTGTGATGGGTCAATTCACGAGAAAGTGAAACACGCGCACGGCGTGGCCGTCGCTGTCGTGGTGCAATTCTTCGGCGATGCGCACTTCAAGCGTGTGCCTGCCGCGGGTCAACTCCGCCTCCAGAACCTGCGCCCAGGGCAGGTGCAGGCCGCGGCTCCACGGGGTGAAGAGCACGCGCCGTCGCCACGCTCCGCCGTCGATGCGGTATTGGATCGTGCCCGCGTCCGGCCCCGCGGCGACGAACAGCCCCACCGCGGATCCATCGAACTCAAACGTAAACGACGCCCCCGGCTGTTCGCCCACCAACGCGGGGACATCCGCAAACCCCGGCCGAGTCCCCGCGCGATCCACCGGCCGCCATCGCTCCACGAGGCGAAAACCACGGACGGTTCGCGCCTGCGCGATGTCCACAAGACGCCCGCGGAAGTAGCTGTGTTCATCGAGCGGCCGCTCGGGCAAGGCATGAGCGGCCAAGTCCGCGTTCTGATCGATCGGTTCTCCCCACGCCCGGTCAAGCAGCCGCGTGATGCTGCTCGCATAAAGCTGCTGCCCGAAGGGCGAAGGATGCAGATCGAGAAAGTCCCCCTCCCAGGTGAGTTGCCCGGCGTCGATCCGGTCGGTCACTTCCCTGGCAAGGTCAAGGCTTGCCGCGCCGTAGTGTTCCGCCACGCGCTCGTGCTCGCGGATCACCTCGGGAATCCGCCCCGCGCGGTAATCCTCCATGTGCGGCGGCATGACGAAATGCATCACCACGAGGTCTGCCATCGGGTTCGCGATCCGGGCGTGGCGGACGATCCCCTCCATCCCGCGAAGCATCTCCGCGGCGCGGCGGCCGTTGGTGGGGTCGTTGACCGCCGCTTCCACAAGAAGCAGATCGATCGGCCCGTGCGCGAGCACATCGCGCTCAAGGCGGAACGCCCCGGGCGTCGAGCCCATCGAAGGGATGCCGGCATTGATGAACTCGAACCTCGTTCCCGGGAACCGCCGTGTCAGGTAGTCCTCAACCTGTTCCCGCCAGCCGGGATTGTGGGTGATCGATCCGCCCAAGAAGGCGACTGTCCCCACGCCCTCACGCTCAAAGCGCAGCCGAGAACGGTGAAGCCCGGCGCGCAGCGTGAAGTATTCCTCCCCGCGCGGAAGCTCGGGCGTATGCCGCATGACGAACCGGGCGGACTCGAACGCCTGCGGCAGCGGGAAGTGGTGGCCGCTGCTTTCGGGCGTTCCCTCCGGCACTTCGACGACCTCGATGTGCCCGCCCAGTGCCTCGTAACGCTCCTTCAGCACAAACGTGTTCTCAGCCGGGGGGACGACGCGGTCGTTCAGGCTCACGACATGGCGAAGGGGGATCTTCGCCCGCGCGATGGGTTCGAGAACATCGATGGGGTTGCGATCGTAAGCAAGCGCCTCCTCGTGTGTGAGGTTGTATTGCTTAAGCAGCTCGCGCCAGGTCGGCTCGTGACCCAACCCCGCGCCCGCGCCCAGGGGCCAACTCTTGATGTCCAGGACGGGTGTGTCCGCATAGATGCAGGCCACGCGATCCGGATGCCTCGCCGCCCAGCGATAGATGAACAGTCCTCCGCGGCTGACGCCCTCCAGCGCCGGGCGGGCGGAAAAACCCAGCGCCTGCGTCATGTGGTCATAGAAACGATCCCAGATGTCCAGTGCCGCATCGCTGCCGAGCATGCCATCGGTGTTGATGTAGGCGATGTGGTACCCGCGATCGAGGAGAATCAGATCCACTTCCGGATGAAAATCCGGAAACCGCGCCCGCCAGACCCACGGTTTTCCGGGGACGGCGATCTTCGGCGCGGTGATGAAGCAGGCGCGGTTGTCAAGATCAAAGTGGTGGCGGGAAAAGCCATGCCAGTCGGCCGCTTCGCCGGGAAGGGGGGCGGCGCGGAGGGTGGCGGAGCAAATCAGAACTCCCAGCATCCCCACAAGCCAATGCCAACGACTCAAGACCATAGATGACCACCTTTGCCCCACCCGTCCCCCGACTCCTGCCATCCGACTCCTCCCTCAAAACTGCCTCAAAAACCGCACATCATTCTCGAACAGCCACCGAATGTCCGTGATCCCGTACTTGCGCATCGCCAGGCGCTCGATGCCCAGGCCGAAGGCGAACCCGGTCCACTCTTCGGGATCGTACCCGACCGCCTCGAACACGTTCGGATCCACCATCCCGCACCCGCCGATCTCGATCCAGTCCCACTTCCCGCGGACCTGCATCTTGATGTCCAGCTCCGCTGAAGGCTCCGTGAACGGGAAGAAACTCGGCCGCAGTCGCACCTCCGCCTCCTCCCCGAAGTAGGCGTGGGCGAACTGGATCAGCGTCGTCTTGAGGTCCACCATGCTCACCTTGCGGTCGACGTACAGCCCCTCGACCTGGTGGAACATCGAGTAGTGCGTGGCGTCGTGCTCATCCGGCCGATAGACCCTGCCCATCGCGACGATCCGCACCGGCGGGGGGGTGGTCTCCATCACCCGGATCTGGATGGTGCTCGTCTGCGAGCGCAGCAGGTGCGGCGATTCGCTGTCGGGCGAATCGAGGTAGAAGTTGTCCAGCGGATCCCGCGCGGGGTGGCGCGGAGGGATGTTGAGCGCAATGAAGTTGTGGAATGCGTCCTCGATCTCCGGCCCCGTCGCCACCGCAAAGCCCATGCGGCCGAACACCTCGACAAGGTCATCGATCGTCTGCGTGATGACGTGCGTGCGGCCCAGGCGCGGCGGCAGCCCCGGCTCGGTGACGTCGATGAGCCGGCTGGTTTTCTTCTGCGTTGTAGCGCCGCCGCTGCCCAGTTCCGCCTTGCGCTGCTCGAACGCCTGCTGGACGGACTGGCGAAGCTGGTTGGCGCGCTGGCCGAACGCGGGCTTGTCCGCAGCGGGCACTTC
>JBGTFI010000411.1:0-14695 GCA_041747335.1 Phycisphaeraceae bacterium
CCTCGAACCGCTGCTGGGTCCGCTGCCGCGCCTGCCGCTCCGCGGCATCCACTGGTGCATCGTCGGCGGTGAATCCGGCCCGGGCGCCCGCCCGATGCGCCGCCAGTGGGTCGAACAGATCCGCGCCCGCTGCGAGCGTTATGAGGTGCCGTTTTTCTTCAAACAGTGGGGCGGCGTGAACAAGAAGGCGGCCGGGCGGGAACTGGACGGGCGGACGTGGGATGGGATGCCGGGGGGAGTGAAGGAGGGGTGTGACGCGGCGGCGTGAGGATGGGGTCCGGCGCGATAGCATGGTATGGTGATGTTGATCGTGCTTGGCTGAGAACATCTCCTTGAAAGAGAGCGACGAATGGCGAGGCATGAATTCGGTGGTGATTGGACGACCGACAAGTTGACGCGCCTGCGAAAGTATTTGTGTGCTTACACGCTGATATTCGACAGGAATGCGAGGGCGCAGCACTTCACGACAATCTATGTTGATGCCTTCGCCGGGACGGGTGATCGTGTCACTCCAACGAGATCGGAACCAGCGAGTGCTGGGGCATGGGACAGCCCAGACATGGATGCCGAATCGTTCAAGAAGGGCAGCGCACGCATCGCGCTGGAAGTCACTCCTCCATTCCGCAAGTACGTCTTTATCGAGCGTAGCGCCACGAGAGTAGCCGACCTCCAGGCGCTGCGCGATGAATTCCCTGGGAAAAACGTGCAAATCGAACACGCTGAGCTTCCCCCGCCTGGCCGGGCGCACCTCGCCATCCTGAGGATCGCTGCGCTGCGGGGGATTCATCGCAAGCATTTTTTTGGTCTATAATCCCCGCCCATGACCGCCCACCCCACCGAAAACAAGGTTTCCGCACGACTGGCGCTCGAGGACGGATCGATTTTCCCCGGCCAGGCGTTCGGCGACCTCACGCCGCGCACGCTGGACGGCGAGGCCTGTTTCAACACGTCCCTGAGCGGATATCAGGAGATTCTGACCGACCCCTCCTACGCCGGGCAGATCGTGGCGATGACCTATCCGCTGATCGGCAATTACGGGGTGAACGAGGAGGATCTCGAATCGGCTCGCATCCACCTGCGCGGATTTGTCGTGCGGGAGCTCAGCCGGCGGGTGAGCAACTTTCGCGCGACCCGCCGGTTGGAGCAGTGGATGGCTGAGCAGGGCGTCACCGGGTTGACGGGCGTCGACACCCGGGCGCTGACCCGCAAGCTGCGATCCGAAGGGGCCATGAAGGCCGTCCTCTCGACCGACGAGCGGAAGAGCGATGCGGAGCTGGTCGAGCTGGCCCGCCGGTCGCCCGGGCTGGTGGGCAGGAACCTCGTGGGGGATGTCAGCCGGGTCGATTCCTGCGGATGGTCGGAGGATCTTGGGGCCTGGACGCCGATTCAGGGGGAAGTTCCCCCCGGGGTTGAGCGATTCCGGGTGGTGGCGATTGATTGCGGGGCGAAGCTCAACATCCTGAGGAATCTGGCGCAGAGCGGTTGCGAAGTGACGGTCGTGCCTTGGGATACGTCCGCCGAGGCGATTGTGGATCTAAGACCGCAGGGCGTATTCGTTTCCAACGGTCCGGGGGATCCCGCGGCGGTGACCACGAGCGTGGAGACGCTCCGGGGGTTGCTGGGACAGGTGCCGATCTTCGGTATCTGCCTGGGGCATCAGCTCCTGAGCCTGGCGATGGGGGCGACCACCTATAAGCTGAAGTTCGGGCATCGCGGTGGGAACCAGCCGGTGCAGAACCTGGCGACGCGGAAAGTGGAGATCACCAGCCAGAATCATGGGTTCGCGGTGGATACCGCGTCCCTTGAGCGGGTGGGTGGGGAGGCCACGCACATCAACCTTAATGACCGGACCCTTGAGGGCTTCCGGCACCGCGATCAACCGATTTTCGCCGTGCAGTACCACCCCGAAGCCAGCCCCGGCCCGCACGATGCGCGGTACCTGTTTGACTGCTTCACGGCCATGATGCGCAGCGGGCAAAGCCCCAGCGGGGAGGAGATGGACCAGGCCCAGCGGAGGCGGAACCTGGTGGGCGCCCCATGATGGCCTGGGAATCTGAAACTCGCTTGCCCAGATTGCCATGCGGGGACCGCCTCTGGCCGGGATCGAGGGCTTCGCAGGCGGTGTCGGAGTCGTCCGGCGGGAGATGGGGATTGGCGGTGCAGCTCGTAACCCATTGTATTGATGAATCTTACGTATTCGGGTCCGTAGGGGCAGCGGGAAATCTGGTCGGTGTGGAGCAGGGGACAAAAAAAATCTTCGTTTCCATGCCTGAGGGGGTTGCATCGCCGGGCGGCTTCGGGTAGTATTGCTGATGAGTTTCCATAGCGGGCTTGGAGAGGCCATGTATCGGATGCCCGCGAGGGAGCTTCGTGGATGAGGGATGAGAACTCAGAGGGACAGAGTACTTCAAGGATAGGAGACGCAGTATGCGACGGGTGAAAGCAAGCTTGGCTTTGGGCGTGGGTGCGGCTTTCGCTGCGGCGTTTGGGGTGGGGACCAACCATGCCAGCGCGATCAGCGAGGGGAATTCGACGATCGAGACGACGCTTCCCGCGGGGTCCGCGTTCAGCACGTGGCGGATCGACGGTGTGGATCACGTCTTCACGACGCAGTACTGGATTCGCGTCGGGGATGGCCCGGCGGACCTGATCCAGTCGCTGGACTTCGCCGGTCAGCTCGGCGGCGACGACATGGACGACTTCGTGACGGGCCGGTGGAACGATCCGGATGGCCGGTTCATGGTTGATGTGAACATCTCCACGGTGGGTGGGAATCCCGCGGTGGCGCTGGTTAACATCGACGTGCTGAAGAATCCCCAGGCCACGCAGATTCTGGATCTGCCGATCAGCATCTACGAATACACGGACATGGATCTGAATGCCGATGCGCCGGATGACTCGCTGAGCATCACGGGCGGAAACGACGTGGTTCAGACGGACGGCGGGACGGTGTACGAGCAGAACTCGGTTCCCCAGCCGGCCTCGTGGCAGGGCTTGGACGGGTCAGCCCCTACCGATCTTGGGGCCCTTTTCTCCGGTGCGCTGAGCAATTCGAATGCGGCTCCGGTGGGTGGGGACCAGGCGTTCGCCTTCCAGTGGTCCTTCGTGCTCGACAGCCCGACGGTTCCTGGTTCGGAGCAGTTCCAGCTTTCGATCACCAAGAGCATCCGCACGGGCGTGGCGGAAGTGGTGATTCCCGAGCCCGCGACGACGGCTCTGGGGATGCTGGGGATGTCGGCCTTGGCGAGCTACCTCGGCAGGCGTCGTCGGCAGGCCTGAGGGGTCGATAAAAAAAGTCTTGACAGCCGATCGTGCATTCGGTACAGTGTGTGGCGACATTCGCACCCGACAGCGTGCGTGAATTCTTGAAGGGAGAGGTGAAATATGAAGTCCAAGATTGCGAAAGCTTGTGCGGCCGTGGCGGTGACGGGATTGGCGTCCGTCAGCTTCGGCCAGGTGACGCTCGATGATCTGGCGTCCAGTGCTCAGATCAACCTTCCCGGCATCTCCACCGATGGGGGAGCGGCTGGGCTGGTGAGCCTGCGGCGAAACACTCAGGGCGGGTTCGACCTGCTCGAGGACGTTCAGCAGCAGTGGTACTGGATCGGCATCAACGGTGCCGCCGAGGTTCCGATCGACCAGCTCGCCGGCGGGACGATGGGCCCGACCGTGACGACCACGAGCTTCAACAGCACCGGCGGCAACCGGGTCCGTGCGACCTACGGCGTCGGCGAAGACATCTCCGTCCGTGTGAGCTATGAGCTCAGCGGCGGGTCGAACGGCAGCTTCAAGAACACCGTCAGCCGCGTCGCGACGATCTTCAACAATAGCAGCACGACGCAGACGGTCTCGTTCTTCAGCTTCAGCGACCTCGCGCTGACGAACATCATCAACAACAACATCGGGTTCCTGCCCGACGAGCTGAGCGAGACGGCCGTGGCCCTCAACGCCTCCGGCAGCCGCATTCATCAGTTCGACTACCTGATCTCGAACGGGACGATCGTGACCAGCGCGACGACCATCGCGAACCCCACGCCGTCGGCCTTCGAGATCGGTGACGCGGCGGCTCTGCTCGCGGCCCTCAACGACGGCTCGGCCACGACTCTTAACGGCAACAGCGACTACGGTGATCCCGGCAACGAGACCGGCGAGAACATCGGCTTCGCGTTCCAGTGGAACATCACCCTGGCGCCCGGCCAGTCGTACGCGATCGCCGAAGACCTGCTGATCACTCCCGAACCCTCGACGTTCCTCGTCCTGGGCGGCAGTGCGATGCTCCTGGCGCTTCGTCGCCGCGGCCGGCAGCAGGCTTGATCCTTCACAGGTTCACCTGATCCCTACGCACGATCAGCCTCCCGCACCATGCGGGAGGCTTTTTTTTGGTCGAGGTTGCTCTGATCCGCCTAGGGTATGGTAGAATGGGGCGAATCCTGATCGGGCGGCTGAACCTGATTGCCGTCCGTCGGGTATACACCTTGGAATAATCGTGCGCTTCCGAGCGTTCGATAGAGCAAGAACTTTGAGCGTCGATGGGTCATCTGGCGAACTATTTCACAGGAGAATCAGAGCGATGAGAAGACTTCGAGGCATGATGCTGGTGGGCGTGGCGGCAATCGGAGCTTTGGCGCTGACGGTGATGGCGATTCAGAATCCCGGCTCGGTTCCGGTGGTGTCGTCGGCGGATCAGCCCTGCACCAAGGCCGATTGCACCGAGACTCAGAAGGTGGCCGCGAAGGCCGAGTGCTCGGCGACGCAGCAGGTGGCCGCAAAGGCTCAGTGCGACGCGACGGAGCAGGTTGCAGGCAAGGCCGAGTGTGCCGCGACGGAGCAGGTCGCGGCCAAGGCCGAGTGTGACGCTCCGTGCGATGCGACCGCAAAGGTCGCCGCCACTGCGGCGGCGGGCCAGTGCCCGGTTTCCGCGGCCATGGGCTGCCTGCCGAAGATCGAGCATCGCGTTGGTGACCAGGTGACGCCGTGCGCCGATACGGCGAAGAAGCTCGCCTCCGAGGGCGGCCAGCCGATCGAGTTCCTGGTGGCGGGCAAGGCCTACGCTACGGAACAGGAGGCGTTCGCGGCGTTGGTGACGGAGACGGAGACCTTCGTGGCGGGCTTTGCGGAGGTCGGAGCGACCTGCCCCGCTACCGGCAAGACCAAGGTGGCCGGCAAGGACTTTTCTTGTGCCGATTCGGCTGGGAAGTACGCCGGGGTGGCGAAGGCCGCGATGGAGAAGGTCGCGATGACCTACGCCGTGGGCGACGAGAAGACCACGTGCGCCGTGACGGCCGGGAAGGTGGCCGAGGCGAAAGGCGACAAGATTCAGTATCTCGTCGGCGGCGAGCAGACGCCGTGCGAGCTGACCGCCCGGCTTAAGCTTGCCCAGGCCAAGTACAAGGCGGCCGTCCAGGCGCTGGCGGCGGCGGATCAGGCGGAGCAGGCGGCCTCGACCAAGACCGGCAACACCGGCGCGTAAGCTGATCCCACGAATTCGATTAGGACATGACATCGGCCGGACGCATCTGTGATGCGTCCGGCCGGCTTTATTCTATTCGGGTGGGGAAAGGAACCGCTTGCTGACGCGCGCGGCTCGTTAGGAAGGTTACATCGGCGGGATGTCGGCTTCCTTGGTCGCCAGCAGGCCCTTTTCCAGGCGCTCTTTCTCCTTGGCGACCCAGGGGATCGTCGGCGCATTGCGTTCGACCCACAGGGGGATCGGCGTGCGCAGGCCTTTCTTGTCCAGCTCGTGGAACTCGACGACCATGTCCTGTCGGGAGTAGGACGACAGGTCATGGTTCTTGCCCATGTGGATGCAGTCGGTGGGGCACGGTTCGGTACACAGGGCGCAGAACATGCACTTCTGGTAGTCGATGGCGTAGCGCAGCAGCTCGCCGCCGGTGGCCTTGCCGGTTTTCTTGTCGATCTTGCGGGGCTTGGACTTGTCGATATAGATGCAGTCGACCGGGCAGGCCTTGGCGCACATGTCGCAGGCGATGCACTTGTCGGCCTCGAACTCGTGGATGCCGCGGTAGCGCGGGGCGAACGCCAGCTTTTCGTAGGGATACTGGATCGTCACCGACCGCGAGAAGAGGTACTTGAAGGTGATCCGCATCCCGATCCCGATGGAGCGGACGGAATCGTAGATGTTGCGAAAGTAGGCTTCGGCGGCGGATTTCGAGATCGCGGACATTGAGAACCTCCGTATGCGATGCGGTATGGTAGCGGCAGGGCGTGCGGCGGACCAGTCGGGCGGGAAGGCGGTTTGACCCGCCCCGATGGCGCGTAGTATAAGCATCGCAAGTTGCGCGACTTCAACGTGAGGGTGCGCGCGTTCCATTCCCCAGGGTTCTGATGACGATGGACGTAAGCGGAAAACACCGGCCGAGCGACGCGGGCGCGGCGGGCGATGAGCCTGACTCGTGTCGTGACAACCCGGTCCGAGCGCGCGGAAAGAGCCTGCCGGCGGGAGGCGCGGTGAACTGACCCCTTCGCCCGCCTGAGGCTGCCTTCACGGCCCGCGTGTTTTGATCGCGCGGCCGATGCGAACCCCCGGAAGGAAGGCAGCCATGAGCAATCCCATCCTGGTGCCCGAACTGCTCGACCTGCTCGACAGCGGCGACACAGAAACCCTCCGGCAGATCATTTCTGACCAGCACCCGGCGCAGATGGCCGAGTTCATCGCCGCGCTGGAGGATCCGGACGTCTGGCGCGTCGTCGAAACGCTCAGGCAGACGGACGCGGCGGAGCTCTTCTCGAACTTCGACCTCGAGCGTCAGGTGCAACTCGCCGGCGGGACCAACCGCCAGGCGATGGCGCGCATGCTTGAAGCGCTGCCGCACGATGACCGCGTGGACCTGGTGCAGCGGCTGGACACGCAGGTCGCGGAGGAGATCCTTCCGCTCGTGGCCAAGGCCGACCGCGAGGACATCCGCAAGCTCGCCAGCTACGAGGAGGGCACGGCTGGGGCGCTGATGAGCAGCGACTACGCGACGTTGCGCCCGGAGATGACCGCCGCCCAGGCGCTTGAGCAGATCCGCCGCCAGGCGCCCACGCGAGAGACGATCTACTACATCTACGTCGTCGATGAAGCGCACAGGCTTATCGGGATGGTCTCGCTCAAGGATGTCATTCTTGCGCGGCCGGCGCAGACGGTGCGCGAGCTGATGGAGGAGGTCGTCCTTTCGGTGAAGGCGACCGACGATCAGGAATCGGTCGCCCGGCAGATCGAGAAATACGACCTGCTGGCCCTTCCGGTGACGAACGACGAGGGGAAGCTGGTGGGCATCATCACGCACGACGACGTGCTGGACGTGATCCGCCAGGAGCAGCAGGAAGACGCGGAAAAGTTCGTGGCGATCAGCGGCCGCCACGCCGCGGGGGAATACCTGCGCACGCCCGCATGGGTCCACTTCAAGAACCGGGCGGTGTGGGTGGTGATTCTCGCGGTGCTGGGGCTTGTCTCGGGCATGATCGTTCAGCACTACGAGGGGATGCTCGTGCAGCTTGTCATCCTCGTGGCGTTCATGCCGATGCTCGCGGGCACGGGGGGCAACACCGGAAGCCAGTCGGTGATGCTGGTGGTGCGCGGGCTGGCGCTTCATGAAATCGGACAGAGCGATACCCCGCGCGTGCTGCTCAAGGAACTGCAGGTCTCAGCCATGCTGGCGCTGGTGCTGGCGCTGGTGGCGTTCGGGCGGGTGATGCTCTTCGGCGGGGCATCGACCGCGCCCCCGGGGTTTTCGCTGGGTTGGATCGCCACGACGATCTCCGTGGCGCTGGGGCTTCAGGTCATCACCGCGACGCTCATCGGCGCGATGCTCCCGATCATCGCCGCGCGGCTGAAGCTCGACCCGGCCGTCGTCGCCAGCCCCGCGCTGACGACGATCGTGGACATCACGGGCCTGCTGCTTTACTTCGGCACGGCGAAGGTGATGCTGGGGTTGTGAGGGGGCTGGGCGGGACGATCTTACGCCCCACTCCAGTCAAAGGCCGAGCCCTTCACCGCATGGTAATTCTCATCCAGTAGTGGGTGCAGGAGAATGATCCGCGTGAGGCGCCTTGCGATGTTCATCACTTCGCGTACTTCATCGGGCGTGAGCGCTCGCCCCAGGATCGGCTCCTCGCGGTAGCTGAGCCACTTCTTGATGACCTGGTAGCCGCCGATGTAGCAGCCCCAGACGGCCCGCGGAACGTTGCGCCAGCAGACAGAGTTGTTGAGGTAGACATCACAGGTCTTGTCGCCGAGCAGGCGGCGCACGTCACCGGCTGACATGCCCAGCATTGCCGCTTCGGCCTCGATCGCTTCGGATTCGTCCTCATCGACGGCCCGCTCGATCACCCGCCCCCGCGCGGGCATGACCACCCCGCCTTTGCCCTTGTGGCCCCAACCGGCGGTGAGGGCAAGGTCGCGTCCGGCCGGATCGATCTGTCCGCCGTCCACCTTGCTGATCGGTCCGATGGTTCTCAGCAGCGGGCCGATCTTTCCGGTCGTGACGCCGGGAACCTCGGCCTCGGTGTCCAGCAGCGCCGCCACCCGCTCGCCCAGCGCGGCCGAGGCCTCCAGCGCCTTGCGGGAGTCGGGCAGGGGAATGCGTGGCCAGTCGCCGCGAATCCCGTCGGCGTTTTCCGTGAGGTAGGCGGGGCTGTACCCGATCGCCAGCGCGTGCATCCAGATAAGCCCGGCCGACTTCGCGTCCGCGTCGGGGTTCCTGATGCCGAGCGCCGCGAGGTAAGCGCGGGCGGGATCGGAGAGGTTGGCGTGGGGTTTGGCTGTACCGAACAGGCCTCTCCCATCTACGGCACTTTCCGGGGGGAGGCGCACCGCGAAGCAGGCTGCGTCGGGAGCGAGAAGGTGATCGTCCGACAGGCCACGGCAGTAGTACATCGGCGCTCCCTCCGGATCCTTCGCCGGATTCATTCGGCTCAGTACAAACCCGTTCCCCTCGAAGCACTGAGGCCATAGGACCGGCCTGGGTTCATTCCACACCGGTCTTACGGGTGTGTAGTAACACCAGCGCGTATCAAACGGGCGCACGGCATAACGGCGAAGGCGATCCGGATTGAAGGGTTCGGCTCTGAGCGCCTTGACCCGAGCTTCGCGCGCGATGAAACGCGCCGCATCATCGGTCAGCGCGGTCCGCCGGGACTTGTATTCCTCCCACGTAAGACTCATGTCGAAGTAGTCTCGCATCCTCCCTTCAAGGGCGTCGCGATCGATGTCGATGAGCGCCCCGCCGCGCTTCTCCATCAGCCCGTTCGAGGCCGCAACACCACATAGTTCCGTCAGCTTCGCCCACGCATTGTAATGCGCGCCAACGTCCTCAGGCCGGAAGGTATAGCGGTTGTCGGGGCGCGGATCGGCGCGGGTGTAAGCGGCGTCGAGGTTGCGGGTGTTGAGGGTATCAAGGAGATCCGCGCGCTTGTTGACGCCCCAGAACTGCCGGAAGCGAACCGAAGGCTGCTTGCGGCGCGTGGACTTGCGGACGACCACGCAGATGGCCGTCCCGACGCGAATGCCCGCACGGTTGTAGTCGGTCGAGAAGACCGAAGGATCGGGTTTCCCATCGGGCGTCAGCTTGCCGGTCTCGCGGCTGTCGCCGTTCATGCAGTCCAGCCATAACTTGTCAAACTCGGCGAGGAACCGTTGACGCATCACGACGAAAGACTTGTCGCCCAAATAGGAATAATTCGAGATGAACGACACGACGCCCTTTCCGCTCATTTCCGCGATGCGCCGTTCGGCGATGCGGAAGAAGCGGACATAGAGGTCATCGAGGTTGAACTTCCTGATGCCCCACCCGCCGGTGCTGACGGGCTGGTTGAGGCCGGATTTGTACGGATCAACCAGCCCCTGCTCCTCTTCCGGGCTGACGCCCGCGAAAGCGTTGTAAGGGGGATTCCCGATGACCACAAGGATCTTGCGGTCGCGCTTGACGTGTTCGGCGGCGTCGCGCTCTTCCTGAAGCTCAGCCCACGCCATGACTTTCTGTTTGGCGCCCTTGGGAGGTTCCCACCCCGTCAGCGCATTGGTCAGGTACACCCCCACTCGCTCATCGCGTCCGTGCGCCAGCGGCGCGCCCTGGGCCTGGAGCATCAGCCCCAGTTGCAGGTGCGAGACGACGAAGGGGGCGGGCATGATCTCGAACCCGAAGACACGGTTCATGGCCGCCTGTTTGAGGTCGGCGGCGACGAGTGCATCGCCGCCCTTGTCGCGCAGCGTGGCCGCGATGCGGCGCAGCACCTCGACGAGGTACGCGCCCGTGCCGCAGCAGGGATCGAGCACGATGACGTTGGGGTCGGCCAGCCCGTCGGGAAGGTCAAGCTCCGTGCGCAGCACCTGGTCGACGCGGGCGACCTGATACTGAACGATCTCGGGCGGGGTGTACCAGACCCCCATCGCCTTGCGCAGCTCGGGATCGTACGCTTCAAGGAACGGCTCGTAGAAGTACTGGACGGCGTGTTCATCTTCGAACGTCGCGAAGAACTCGGCGCGGTTCACGCGGTTGAGCACGCCGGCCGCCCAATCGAGCACCTCGACCAGTTTCAGAGTTCCAAGGCGGGTGGGTTTGGCGACCTCGCCATAGAGCGTGCGGATGAAGGGGACGTGCAACGACCATTCGGCCGTCCGCCAGTCGAACCGCGCCCTGGGCGCGGGGTTCTCCCTGTGCCAGAGCACCCATGCGGAAAAGACGCCATAGAAAAGGGTCTGCACGAGCGTGGATCGGAAGAAGTGCTCGCCCTTCTCGCCCGTGAATCTCATGCCCAGCGCCTCTTCGAGCGCAGCGCGGACGGATTGCAGCGCGGGCAGCTCCCGTTGCTGCTCGACACGGGTCAGGGCGTCGCGGGCGTACGACGCCAGGAACCACGCGACATCCTTCGGGCTGACAAGTGGTGCGGCGTGGAGGCACGAACGCCTGATGAACTCGACGAACCGCGCCCCCACCCGCTGGGCCGTCGCGCGCGGATGGGCGACCTTGTGCTGCCAGAAGTCTTCCTCGCTCTCGGCGAGCGTGAAGGATTCGCGCACGTCCATGCGGCCGTTGGACCCACGTTCGACGATCAGGAACTCGCGCAGGTTGGTGACCAGCACGAGGCCATAGGCCTGAAGATAATCCCTGACCTGCCTGGTGTCGGCGATGGCGCGGACATCCTTCCGCGGTCCCTTGGCTTCGATGGCGCCTCTTGCGGGGCGCTGGCCGGTCTTGAGTTCTCCATCGGTCTGGCGCTGGAACTGGTCCGCCGTGAACAATCCGCCATCGGGCATGCCCGCGCCCAGGTTCCTGAGGTTCATCACCCCCCGTACTTTCGGCTTGAGCGTGTTCCCGACGGCATTGAAGAGGTTGGACAAGGCCGGGTAGTAAGACGTCTCGGCAACGCCCGCGCCGGTCGAGCGGATCATCCTGAGCTCCGACAAGTACGACTCGACGATCGAGGCCGTAGAGTCTTCGGTGGAGCGGTTTGTTGCGGATGCCGTCGTCCGTGATTTGGCCATGCGGATGCCCCGGTCGGCTCAGGGTGCGTTGCAACCATAACAACGCCCGCGAGAGGTCGCAAGGGCAACGACACGAGCGTAACAGACGTCAGGCCAAGGCCTGACCTACAGCGGCATTGCCTGCGCCTTCAGGACTCCTCTTACTCCGGAAACACCGTCGGCGGGGTGTCTTCGTATCCTTCGCCGCTGAGCGCTTCCATGAATTCCACCAGGGCGTCGATCTCCTCCTCCGTCAGGTTGAGCGGTTGGATGCGCGGCGAGAGTACCGGGTTGGCGATGCCGCCCTGGTTGTAGAGTTCGACGACTTCGCGCAGTGTCTCGTGGGAGCCATCGTGCATGTACGGGCCGCGCACGCCGAGGTCGCGCAGGCCGGGGGTTTTGAACGCGCCCATGTCCGAGACCTTGCCGCTGATGGCGTACCGGCCGATGTCCGCGAAGGTGTCGGATTCCGCGTCGTAGCCGACGCCCAGGTTATGGAACAGGCTGTCGGTAAAGTTCTCGCCCAGGTGGCACTGGTTGCACGCGGCCTTGCCGTGGAAGAGATCGTGTCCGAGCTTGACCTCGGCAGAGACGTGCTTGCCGTCCGCGAACGTCTTGACAGGCTCTTCGTCACCGTAGTCGCCGAAGTCGTCACTGAGGGAAACATCCTCCGGGTCCGGCTCGGCCCGCCAGCGGTCCCAGGGGGAGTTACCGCTCAGGCGCGTGCGCTCGTAGTCGGCGATGGCTTTGGCGACGCGGTCGAGGGTGATGCGGTCATCGCCGAACGCCTTCTGGAAGAACGGCCGATAGGCCTGCGTCTCGCGCAGGCGATTGATGACCAGATCATGATCGGACATGCCCATCTCGATGGGGTTGGTCATCGGTCCGACGGCCTGCTCTTCCAGCGACGATGCCCGGCCGTCCCAGAAGAAGTTGGGGTAGAGCGTCCACGCCTGGTTGACGAAGGAGGGAGCCTTTCGGCCGCCCTTCTGGCCTCCAATGCCGGTCGAGACGGGTGTCGGTTCGGAAAAGGCGTGATGCGGGCGATGGCAGGTGGCGCAGGAGATGGAGTTGTCGGCGCTGAGGCGCGTGTCGTAGAACAACCACTTGCCCAGGCGGACGGTTTCGGGCGTGGGGGCGTTGGGCAGGTCGGCGAGCTGACGGGTAATGCCCAGGGGTGATTTCGGTAAAGGCTTGGCGGGGTTGGCCTTATCAAGCGCCTGGAGGTCGCTGGAGGTCGGCAGGGGGGCGGCGAAGGTCGAGTGAGCGCCCAGCCAGGCCGCGAACACAAGCAAGGCACAAGTACGGGCGGGGTAAAGAAACATGACTGCACTCCTTGGTGGGTCCACGAACACGCGACCCCGCCCGGGGCCGGACCCGTGGGTGGGAGGATGCAGTTTAGAAATATTCTAGAAAAGATCAAGAGGGACAAAAGTATATTTTTAGCAAGCCGACTCATCCCGCTTTCGGCTTCGTGGGTCGTGGTTCAGCGTTCGGCGCGCCGACGCAGCAGAACCCCCATTCCCGCGGCCAGCAGGTACAGCGATGCCGGTTCGGGAACCGACATCCCCCCCGCCCCCGCGAGGGCTGCCTCGAAGGGGGCGACGTCGAAAGCGTCGAGCGCACCGCTACCGTCAAAGTCGCCCTGCTCGACGGGATCGAGGTTCGGGTATGCGGCCGCGTAGGCGGCGGCGTCGGCCAGGGCAAGCTCGAAGGGCGCTACGTCGAAGGCATCGAGCACACCGTCACCGTTCATGTCGCCCAGCACGGCCGCGGAGACCTCTTCGATCGTGAGGGTGTAGGCGCCGGTCTCGTTATGGTCGCGACGAAGGTCCAAGTCGGGAAAGGCTGAGACGGCGAGGTTGACCCGCCCATCGTCTGGGACGATGCCCGCGAGCAGGGGAAGGACGCCGCCTCCGTCATCGTCATCGGACTCGATGATCCCTCCCTGGTCGTCCATCCAGAAGAGCATGGGGTCGAACTGGGCGTCGGTGATCCGGGCGATGAAGTTCGCGCCGGGCGTGAGGCCTGAGAAGGCGAAATGGTCCACATCGCCGACATCGTCCTGCAGGTCGTCAACGCTGTCCACGCCCATATACACGTAGAGCTGATAGGGGCCCTCTTCGAGGTGGGGAAAGTCAAAGTCGTCGTCAAACCCATCGAAATTGAAGTCGCCGTACCCGGTGACGCGGAAGCGCATCGAGCCGTCGTCGTTGACGATGTCCGACAGTGCCGAGGCGTAGCCGTTTCCCAGCGGGCTTCCGTCATCGCCGAAGGCGACGAGCTGGCCGAACTCGGTGAACGATCCGAGCATGGTGTCCGGCCCGAAGTTTCCGCCAAAAGGGGTGTTGTCGATGATCGCGACGTAGGGCGTGCCGGGCGGGAAGCCTGTGCGCGTGTGCTGGGTCACCAGGCCCGACGTGAGCGAACCGGAAAAGGCCTCATCCGGCGATCGGACATCGATCAGGCGGTCGCCGTCGCCCAGTTCGCCGGTCACGGTGCGCACGGTGGGCCCGAGAAGCTGACGAATGACGTGAGCGTCGTTGTCTTCCTGCTCGGAGACAGTTTCCGCCCGGATGGAGGATGCCCCCAGCGCCAAAGCGCTTGCGAGGGTGATTCCGCGCGCGACGCTCGTCCGCGAGATCATTCGGTCGATCATGACGAAACCTCCTTCGGAATGTGGGATATGATGGAACCCGGTGCAAGGCGCCGGGCGGAATCGGCCGCGGCGCGAGAACGGAGACATCGGAGCGAACGATCTTAGTATAGTGGTTGGCCTTGGAATCCACAATCTTTTTTCGAAGAACCGGGAGAAAAAGCAAGGCTCGCGGGTGATGAAAGGCGCTGTCCCTGGGCGCACACGGACCTTTTGGTTCTTCCGCGGGCGGATGGGTATAATCGCCGCGCTGTGACGGTTCACGGCGCGTGTCCCCTTTGAGGAGATCAGGCATGGCAACGTCGAATCGTGTCTGGAAGTGGTTCCTGATGCTGGCGGTCGTGGCGGGGTTCGGGTTGGTTTCCGCGTGCAACACCATGGAGGGCATGGGCGAGGATATCGAGAAGACCGGCGAGAATATCCAGGACGCCGCGGACAACGATTGAAGGTGAGGCCCCGTTCGCGCGGGTGGATCACTTCGGGAAAGAACAAGAGGCGTGGCCGGTTCGGCCGCGCCTCTTGCGTTATTCCGGGCATTCGAGTTTGGTTCTATCGGTCGCCCTGGTAGACGATCT
>JBGTFI010000412.1:0-5461 GCA_041747335.1 Phycisphaeraceae bacterium
CTCGATCCCCGTCACCACCGAGGACGGGACCACCGCCATCATCAGCCTCGCCCGCGCCCAGGCGAGCCCCTTCGATGAAAAGGAACTCGAGCACATCCGCGCCCTGATCGCGCCCCACGTCGCCGCCTTCGGTCTGGTCGATCGCGCCGGTCGCTCGCTCCCCGCCCATGCGCTTGATTCCACCCGCAACGCCCTGGCCACCGTCGTTCAGCCCACCGCCTGGGCGCGCAAAGCCGCCGCAGTCGCCCTTATCCTCGCCTCCCTCTGGTTCTGCTTTGGCGTCTGGTCGTTCCGCCTCCCCGTTGCCGCCACCGTCGCGCCCTCCCAGGTGCGCCATCTCAGCGCCGCGATGGAGGCCCCCCTCGTCCGTGTTCACTTTACCGCCGGCGATGCCGTCCGCGCCGGCGACATCCTCTGCGAGTTCGACCACGCCGAACTCATCCTCGACCGCCAGCGACTCCTCGCCGAACTCGCCATGCGCCGGCTCGAAGAGGGCAAGGCCATGGCCGACGGTTCCCGTGTCGACGCCCAGCTCGCCCAGGCGCGTCAGCAGGTTCTCGCCGCGCGTCTTGGCATCCTTGATGAACGCATCGCCAGAGCCGTCGTCCGCGCGCCCTTTGACGGGGTGATCGTGTCCGGCGATCTGCGCGCCAGCGTCGGCGAGGTTCTCCCCATGGGGCACCCACTGTTCAAGCTCGCCACGAGTTCCGCCTGGAAGCTCGAACTCGAGATCCCGCAGTCCATGAGCGATCAGGTCCGCGCCGGGCTGGGCGGGTCGTTCGTCACCCACGCCCGCCCCGATGAAGCTCAGCGCTTCGAGATCACCCGCGTCACGCCCGCCGCCGTCCCCAGACGCGGCGCCAATGTCTACCTCGCCGAGGCCCACGCCACCATGGATCAGCCCTGGATGCGCTCGGGCGTCGAGGGCCAGGCGCGCATCGAGATCGGCGATCGCCCCGTGTGGTGGGTGGCGCTGCATCGCGTCATCGATTATCTCCGTCTGAACTTCTGGTTATGACCGTCGAACCCGCCGTCAACGCGTCCGAACTCGCACGGCGTCTCGGCCCGGCGCGCGTCGCCCTCCGCGGAGACCTGCGCTTCTATCGCCACGTGTTCCGAGGCCGGCCCTGCTACGTCGCACGCGACCCAGTCTCGATGAACTGCCACCGCTTCACGGCCGAGGACTACCAGGTTCTCACCATGATCGACAGCCGCCGCAGCCTCGCGGACGTGTTCACCGCGCTGTGCGAACGCGGCGTCCTTACGGCCGACGATGAGCAGCGCTTCTACGACTTTATCGTCTCGCTCCATCAACTCGGGTTCCTCAATCTCCCGATCTGCGACGACCGCTCGCTCTATCGCCGCTTTCTCGCCCGCCGCCAGGCTATGTGGAAACAGCGTCTGGCCGGGTTCCTGTTCCTCCAGATTCCGCTCATCAACCCCGATGGCTTCCTGACCCGCACCGCCCACCTCGCCGCATTCGTCTTTTCGCGATGGTTCTTTGCTCTTTATCTCGTACTGATGTCACTGGCGGGCGCCGTCGCCGTCGGTCACTGGCGCGAGCTGATCGCTCCCGCGCACGACTTCTTCGCCGTCGGCAACGTCGGGCTGATGTTCATCATCCTGATCCTTCTTAAGGTAATCCATGAGTTCGGGCACGCCTACGCCTGCAAGCTGCGCGGCGGGACCGTCCCCGAAATGGGCGCTTTCCTTGTCGTGTTCGCCCCTCTGGCCTACGTCGACGCCACCAGCGCCTGGGGATTCACCCGCAAACGCGATCGGCTGATCGTCTCGCTGGCCGGCATGTACGTCGAAACGTTCATCGCCGCGCTGGCGGTCCTCGTCTGGGCCGCGACGCCTTCTCCCACGACGAAGATCATCGCCCACAACGTCCTCACGCTCGCGGGCCTGGTCACCGTCGTCATGAACGCCAACCCGCTGATGCGTTTCGACGGGTACTACATCCTCAGCGACCTGGCCGAGATTCCTAATCTCCGCCAGCGCGCCCAGCGCTTTGTTCAGGATGTCCTCAAGCGGATCTTCTTCAATGTCCCCATCACGAGCGCTTCGCAGAGCATGAACCTCATGGCCCTGCTCTTGGGCTACGGTGTCAGCGCCGCCGTCTACAAGGCCGTCCTAGTCCTCTCCATCGCCGCCGTCATCGCCACACGCGCCTACTTCATCGGCATCGCGATCGCCGCTTTCTACATTCTCGCAACGCTGCTGCGCGTCACCCGTTCCCTCACGGCTTACCTGTGGCGTTCCCCACAGATTGCGCCTTATCGCATGCGGGCCGTGGCGCTGAGCACCCTGCTCCTGGCCGGGTTCCCCGCCGCCATCCTCCTGGCGCCCGTACCTTCCACGGTGCGCGCCTCCGGGCAGCTTGCCCGGGAGAACCAGCACCGCCTTCGCAGCACCCACGACGGGTTTCTGGAATCCATCGAGGTGCGCCCCGGCGATTTCGTCGATGCCCGATCGCCCGTCGCTCTGGTTCGCAATCCTTCCCTGGACGAAGCCCTCCTCGAAGCGCGCGGCGAACACCACGCCGCGCTCCTGCGCGCCCGCGCCTGGAGCGAAACCGACCGTGCCCGCGCCCTGGCTGAGCAACATTTGGCCGATGCGCTCCAGGCCGAGGTCGATCACCGCCTGGCCCTGCGCGATCGCCAGCGCCTTGCCCCCGACACGGATGGTCAGGTCATCGACTGCCTCTCCGATGGCGACCTCGGGCGCTTCATCGCAAGAGGTCAACCCCTCGCCACCATCGTCTCGGGCGCCTGGCAAGCCCGCGCGTTGCTAAGTGAAGACGACCTCGCGGCCGCCAACCCGCGCATCGGGCAGTCCGTCGAGCTTCGCGCCGCCGACGATCCCGCCAAGCCCCTTAGTGCCATCGTGACCGCCATCCTCCCGACCGGTTCGCGGCAGGTCACGCTCCCCGCGCTCACTCAGCACGGCGGCGGATCGATCCCCGTCCACACCACCGCGAACGAATCACTGGCCGATCGCCCATACTTCGAGATCGTCCTCACCCTCGACAGCGCGCCCGACACCGCCCTGCGACACCACGCCACCGTCAGCATCAGCTTCCCCGGTCCGCGCGAACCGATCGGCAACGTCATCCAACGCCGCTTCCTGCGACTGATCCAGAAAATCCAGGCAACGTACTGAAGAATGAGGAGACGTGCGTGACTGAGCCTTCAATCTGAACTCTAACGTCCTGCCGCCTCGCCCTTCGCCCGCGCCTCGGCCGCCCTGTCCGCCTCGCCCAGCCGCTCGTACACGGCCGCAAGTCTGGCGAAGTGCTGATGTCGGTGCGGCTCGATCATCGTCAGCGCCGCGATGTGGTGCAGCGCCCCGCGCAGGTCTTGACGCTGAAGCTCGATCGCCGCCGCCAACTCGCGATACTCCCCGCTGTAGGGTTCGCGGTGCAGCGCCCGGCGGATTGCCTCGGCCGCGAGGTCGTACTCGCGCATCGTCCTGTACGCCTTCGCCAGTTGATGCGCCCAGACCCCCGATTCCGTCTCCATCCGATCAAGCTCCTCCAGCGATCCGATCACCTCCATCAGGCGGTCGCCCGCGAGCGCCAGCTTCACCAGCTCCCGGTGAGGCCAGGGATCCACCGGCCGCGCCATCGCATAACGCATCACGGCTGCCCATGCCTCCTCTTCGCTGCCCCGCTCCAGCGCCCGCTGCGCCGCCAACCGAAGCAGCCGCGGGTCACGCGGGAACGCGGCGATCAGTTCCGTCAGGTAAGAATCCGTGATCCCCGCCTCCGCCGAGTCCAGCACGCTCAGACGCGGATCATCCGCCGGGGGCGCAAGCCCCCACGCCTCCACCTGACGACGCGCCCAAGCCTTGAACCCCTCCAGGAATCCATCGGCCGTCTGGCCCGTCACCTCCGCCATCGCCTCCACCCCATTCTGACCCGTCGCGAAGCGATCGAGCAGGCGCAGCACCGCGCTATGCCCGAACCGTTCGGTCACGTACTCGAGCATCCAGTCCGACTGCGCATACGCCAGCGCCCGATCCGTCGGTTTCTTCGGCCTGACGAACGCCCAGTTCACGTCCGCCAGGTCGAACAGTTCATCCTGGTGAAGCGCCGTTGCAAGAAGCTGACACGTCGCGTAATCCCGACGGATCCGTTCCTGCGACACCGCGCAAGCCTCCGTGAACCAGTGCGGGATCCGGTACCGCGTCTGGCTGAGCGTCACCGTGTGCGTATACTCGTGCTGGATCACGTTCACCCAGTCGTACGATCCCTTCTGCCCGGCTCCGATCCGCGGCGGGGTCATCGCGATCACATCCCCTGTACACGCGGCGATCGTCCACAGCTCCGGCAAGCCGGTGATCCGCACCGCGAAGTGCTGCGCATCGGGCAGAATCTCGATGTGCGTCTTGTTTTCCGGGCGATGCCCGAACGCCCGCGTCACCTCCGTGTAAATACGCTCAAGCTCGCGCGGCATGTCCCGCGCCAGGGCCTCGTCGATCGGCGCGATCCACTTGATGATGAAGTGCTCGGTCTCGATCCGGTGATACTTCTGAAGATCCTCCGCAAGCTCCAGCGTGTTGCGCGCCCGGCGGTTGAACGGGTCCAGTTCGCTGGCCCGGCGAAGCTCGACCACCGCCTGGGCGTCCTTCCCCGCCTGCATCAGCATCAGCCCCAGCTCCGTGCGCGGCTCGGCCCAGTTCGGCTGACGCTCCACCGCCATCCGCAGCATCCTCTCGCTCTCCCCGTACTGCCGCGCCGTCGCCAGATTCGCGCCCACCACCAGGTACGCCTCGGCGCTGCCCGGTGACAATTCGTCAAACCGCCTTAGCGCCTCGTTCATCGCCGCGTCGTCGTAGCGCAGCGCGTGCGTCGCCGCCAGCAGCGCCTGGAAACCGCGATGGGTCGGGTAAAGCTCGAGCGCCGCTGTCACCACGGGGAGCGCCGAATCCGGATCGCGCTGGATCAGGTACGCCTCCACTTCCACCTTCTTCGCCAGCGGATGCTCACGATTGATCGCCCTGAGCTGCTCCGCAGCCAGACGCGAACGCTCAAAGTCACACGATTCCGCCGCCATCCGCCCCAGCAGGTACCACGCCTCCCCGCACTTGGGGTTGAGCGCCAGCGTGTCCAGAAGCGCCCGTACCGCTTCGCCGCGGTTGTCCTTGTCCAGGAGCAGTCGCGCTTCGGCCAGGTGCGCCGGCCAGTAGAGCCGGTCGATCTCCTCATGCGCCCGCCCCAGCAGCCCGATCGCCGTGGTGTAGTCCTGCGCCGGTCGGCCTTCGAGTCGCGCCAGCGTCACCAGCGCCTCGGCCCCGGCCGTCAGCTCCGCCGCGTCCTCGATCCGCCCCGCGTTGAGCCTCTCCCGCACCGGAACAAGCGTCGTCACCGCCCTCGCATAATCCCCTCGCTGCTCCTGTGCCCGTGCCCGAAGCAGCTGCCCCCGCGCGCTCGTCGCCGCCTCAAGCAGCCCAAGCG
>JBGTFI010000413.1:0-1693 GCA_041747335.1 Phycisphaeraceae bacterium
GAAACGCTCGCCGCCGCCATCGTCTTCTTCCCGCCCGCGTTCGTGATGGGCGCGACCTTCAGCCACCTTGTTCAATCCTCCAAGTCAGGCCGGCGCGGCGTCGGCCAGGCCCTCGCCCTCAACACCCTGGGCGCCGCGCTCGCCCCCGTCGTCTTCGGCGTCCTCCTCCTCCCCTCCCTGGGCGCTCGACTGAGCGTCGCCGCGCTCGTCACCGCATACGTCGCCCTCTCCGCTGCCGTCATGACCAGGCGATCACCGATGCGGACAGCCGCTCAACTCTCACCCCTGGCGCTCCTGCTGCTCCTGCCTTCCCTGCGCTTCATCCAGACACCCCCCGGCGGGCGACTGCTCTCCTACGAAGAAGGCGTCGTCGCCTCCGTCGCCGTCATTCAGGAACCCGATGGCGAAAGAACCCTCCGCGTCAACAACCGCTTCCAGATGGGCGGAACCGCCGCCAGCCGCACAGAGCTGCGCCAGGGACACCTGCCCCTGCTGCTCCATCCTCATCCCCAACGCGCGCTCTACCTCGGCCTGGGATCCGCCATCACCTTCCGCGCCGCCGCCGCGCACCGCGACCTCATCGCCCACGGCGTCGAACTCCTCCCCGAAGTCGTGCGCGCTCTGCCCTACTTCGAGCTTCCCGACCCCCTGACCCGATGGGACGACCGGCGCCTGACCGCCTTCACCGCCGACGCCCGCCGATTCATCGCCGCGAGCGATGCGCACTACGACGTCATCCTCGCCGACTTCTTCCACCCCGGCCGGGATGGCGCGGGAAGCCTCTACACCCGTGAACACTTTCTCGCCGTCCGCGAACGCCTCGCCACCGGCGGGCTGTTCTGCCAGTGGCTGCCCCTCTATCAACTCGATGAATCAACCCTGCGCCTCATCATCCGCACCTTCCTCGAAGTCTTCCCCCATGCCCACGCCTTCCTCATGGATGAACGCGTCCAACTGCCGGGCCTGGCCCTCATCGCCGCACGCGAACCGCTCGCCTGGGATGCCCACTGGTACGACCGCCGCGTGACCGACCCCGCCCTGCGCGAACACCTCTCAAAGCTGGGCATGGGCGATGCCCTTCGCCTCTTCGGGCTGTACGCCGCCTCCCCCGCGCAGCTTCGAGATTACGCCGGACCCGGCCCGCTCAACACCGACAACCATCCCCGCGTCACCTTCCAGGCCCCACGTTTCACCATCCGTCGCGATGCCACAGGCCACGGCCGGCTTCTCGCCCTCCTCGATTACCACCCACCCGACGCGAAAACCGCCATCCCCGGCGATTCGCCTCAAGACACACTCTTCCGCGAATCCCTCAACCGCTACCTCACCGCCCGAAACGCCTACATCCGGGGCCTGGCGCTCGATGTCGAAGGCCGCCGCGACGCCGCGATCGATCACTACCTCACCGCCCTCCGGGAAAGCGACCAGTTCACCCTCGCCTACGCCCAGTGCCTCTTCCTCGCCACACGCCTGGCGATCGACCACCGCGATGACGCCCGAAACCTCCTGAAGCGCGTCATCGAAGCCCGCCCCGATCGCCCCGAAGCCGCCGCCATGCTCGAACGAATCCAATCCGCCCCGTGATATCATGAACCATTGACCCACTTCCACATCGGGAGCGCCCGCGATGACCACCGACACGACTCAAACCACGCGCCGCAGCTTCTGCCAAACCGTGGCGGCCGGTGATGCC
>JBGTFI010000414.1:0-2221 GCA_041747335.1 Phycisphaeraceae bacterium
GGCCAGCGCCGCGGCGCCGGCGGCCAGCACGCCGCGGCGGGTGGGGGAACGTTGAGAATCGGCCATGAGGTCTCTCTCCGGGTGAGGGATGGCTGCTCTGGGTGAGGATATCACCTTCACGGAGGGGAGTGGGGAGTCCAAGGTCCAAGGTCCGGAACTCGAATGCCCGCTCCCCTCCCTGCCCTCGTGCCTTCGTGCCTTCGTGCCTTCGTCCCATTCCGCTATACTCTCTCGTTCCTCAGGAGTCTCCCATGCCCGAAACGATTACCGGCAAAGCGTTTGTCCTCGGCCACGACATCGACACGGATCAGATCATTCCGGCGGAGTACCTTTCGTTCAATCCCGCGGACCCGAAGGAGCGCAAGTATTTCGGGATGTACGCGATGGCGGGCGTTCCGGATGCCGCGTGCGGCCTGCCGGAGGGTGGCGGCCGCTTTGTCCCGGAGGGGCAGTTCAGTAGCCCATACACCATCGTGATCGGGGGGCGCAACTTCGGGTGTGGGTCTTCACGGGAGCACGCGCCGCTGGCGATCGCCGAGGCCGGGGCGAAGGTCGTCGTGGCTGAGTTCTTCGCCCGCATCTTCTATCGCAACTGTGTCAACGGCGGGTACCTTCTGCCGTGCGAATCGAAGCAGCCGCTGGTGGAGGAGATCCGCACGGGCGATGAGTGCGAGGTCGATGTGCAGGCGGGGAGGCTGGTCAACCACACGACGGGAAAGACCTACGATCTCAAACCGCTGGGGGACGCCAAGCCGATCATCGACGCAGGGGGCGTGTTCGAGTACGCCCGGCAGGCGGGGATGCTGGCGGGGAAGGGTTGAGTGTCCCAAGCGCGGCCGATCACGCGGCCGCCGATTCGGTGACGGCTGCGGGTTCGCCCACGAGCTGGTTGACCGTCTCGATGATGCGGGACATGCGCACGGGCAGCGGGAGGAGGGCCGTGGGGCGGTCGGCCATGGCCGCGCCTTCGAGGTTGACTTTCCCGGTGGAGGAAAAGACAACCGCAGGCAGATGGCGAACCTGCGCCTCCTGTTCCGCCTGCATGAGTTGTTCGGCCAGGCGAGCGCGTTCCGCGGCGTCGCCGATGCGGATGATGGCGACGTTGGGTGGTGCATCGACCGCGGGATCGCGAAGGCGGTCGCAGAAGATGCGCGTCGCGTCGGTCGTCGGGTTCGAGCAGAGGTGCAGTGGGTTGAACGGTTGACGGAAGCCGCTGCGCAGCTCGTCGATCTTGCTGGTCCAGCCTGATTCACCCGCGAGATTCGAGAGCAGGCCGAAACGCAGGTCTTCGGTCTGGGTGGGGATGCGCTGTACGAGGTCCGCGATCACTTTGGGGTCCAGCCCCAGCACGTCCAGGAACTTGTCGATGGCGTAGAGCGTATCGTTTCCGCTGGCGCCCAGGATCAGGGCGTGGGCCAGGCGATTGGCCATCGCCAGCACAGCGGTCTGCGTCGCGGTCTTGGGGGTGGTCCGGCGGATGTTTCCCGCGGAGAGGTGGTGGTAGGTGATGGGGTTGATCAGGTGCGCGGAGAATCCCCATGCGTGCAGGAGGCGGTCCATCGCGTCGGCGTGATTGATCAGCAGCAGACGGGTCTCGACCTGCTCGACGGGGAGTTCGAGGGTGTGGGCGGTCTCGACGACCTTGCGGTATTCATCGCCGAACAGTTCGAGGAAGACCATCTTGCCCACGTCGTGCAGCAGGCCCATGGTGAAGGCATCGTCGCAGAGGAACGAGGCATCGCCGAGGGTCTGAGCCAGCTCCGAGGCGATCAGCCCGCACCCGATGGCGTGCTCCCAGAAGTGCGGGATGTTGAGAATGTTCCTGTGTTCCTGGTCGCTCAGACGATCGATCACGGCGATGTTGAGGATCATCTGACGGATCGCGGAGAGGCCCACGCGGACGACGGCCTTGTCCACGGAGGTGACGGGTTCGCCGCGCACGTAGGCCGAGGAGTTGGAAAGGCGCAGGACGCGCAGGGCGATGCCCTGGTCCTGACGGATGACCTGGGCGACGCGCTCGATCGAACAATCCTCCTGGCGTGTCATCTGCATGAGCTGTGCGACGCTGGGGGACATGGCCTTGAGGTCGCCGAAGCCGTCGAGCAGTTCCTGGATCTCGGAGCGACTCTTGAGGGGTTTAAGCTCCTTGAGGGCCTCTGCGGGGTTCATCTTGAGCATTTTGGGGGTGACCAGTCCGCCGGGCGTCGCGGATCGCGCTGCC
>JBGTFI010000415.1:0-4938 GCA_041747335.1 Phycisphaeraceae bacterium
GGGAGCGGTTTCCCCCGAATCAACACATGCTTCGAACCCCGCGCCCCATGACGAACCTAAAGATCAAGGCGCATCCCAACCGCTCCCTCACGGTCGCGGCTCGCTTTCGGCGCTGTCCTGTGAAGGTCAGCTCCACTTCCATCCCGCGCGATACGCCAGGACTTTCGAGACCTGGCACGAGAACATCCGCGACTGGTGCATCTCCCGGCAACTGTGGTGGGGGCATCGGATTCCGGTGTGGGGCGGTCCGCCGGGGAGCGGCATGGAGGGGCGGGGACGTTTCACATCGCTTAGCGATGACATCGCCTTGCAGGTTTTTGATGATCGACTCTTCGTGTGTCTGATGAACGACGACCCCTCCATAGTTGACATGCTCACTCAGGCGGGATGGAAGCAGGATCCCGACGTCCTCGACACCTGGTTCTCCTCCGCCCTCTGGCCGCTTTCGACCATGGGCTGGCCCGCACCCGCCGACTTCACCGAGGAAATCCCCGAAGGCGAGGCCCTCCTCAATCGCTTCAACCCCACCTCCGTCCTCTGCACCGCGCGGGAGATCATCACGCTCTGGGTCTCGCGGATGGTGATGTTCAACCTCTATTTCCGTGAGTGCCTGCCGTTTTACGATGTCTTCATCCACGCCATGATCCAGGATGGCGAGGGCCAGAAGATGAGTAAATCGCTGGGCAACGGCGTGGATCCGCTGGACATCATCCACTCGCACGGGGCCGATGCGATGCGCTTCACCCTGGCGGCCATGACCACGCAGACGCAGGATGTGCGCCTGCCGGTGGATGTGGTGTGCCCGCACACGGGGCAGACCTTCGCGCCCAAGCTCATCACCGCGCCGGGCGGGCACAAGGTGGCTGCGCCGATTCAGGAATCGCCTTTCGCGACGGGCAAGCGGATGGTCACCTCCTTCGGGCTGTCCTCCGGGCAGGCGCAGCCGGACGGCGAAACGCCGCTGGCGCGCAACACCAGTTCCAAGTTCGACTACGGGCGAAACTTCGCCAACAAACTGTGGAATGCCGCGCGGTTCGTGCTCACCAGCCTTGAAGGGAGGCAGGAGGCGGGAGTCGGGAGTCGGCAGGAAGATGTGGGGATTGCGGACAGGTGGATACTTTCTCGGTTGGCGACCACCATCCGCGAGGTGGATGCGGCGATCGATCAGTACGAGTTCGCCCGTTACGCCCAGCTTCTCTATGACTTCATCTGGCGCGACTTCTGCGACTGGTACATCGAGGCCGTCAAGCCCGTGATGAGCAGCAGCGATAGCGCCCGGCGGACGATCGCGGCCGTGCTGGATGTCTCGCTGCGCCTGCTGCACCCGGTGATGCCGTTCGTCACAGAGAAACTCTGGGAAAAGCTGAGCGAAGTCGCGCCGCGGCGCGGTGTGGAGGGGGTGACGATTCCGCCTGGTGATCTTCTCGCCACGGCCGCGTGGCCGGTGGCGGAGGCGGCGCTGATTGACGAGGAGGCGGAATCGGCCTTCGAGCAGCTTCGCACCGTGGTGACCATGATCCGCGAGGTGCGCACCGCCAACCAGGTTCCGCCGAAGACGACCGTCGAGATTTCCGCGAAGTTTCCGGCCGAAATTTCGGCGCGGCTGGGCGAGAACCGCAGGCTGATCGAAACCCTCGCGGGCGTGACGATCCAGGCGCTGGGCCCGGAGGTGACCAAGCCCGATCACGCGGCCGTGGTCGTGCGTCCGCTGGGAGAGGTCTACCTGCACGAGCAGTTTGATGCGGACGCCGAGCGGACGCGGCTGACCAGGCGACTTGAGGAGGTGCGCAAGAGCATTCAGACGCTTGAAGGTCGCCTGGGGAATGAAAGCTACGTCCAGCGCGCCCCGGAGAAGCTCGTGAACGAATCGCGCCGGCAGCTTGAGCTGGCGAAACAGGAGGAGGAGACGATCGCCAGACGCCTGGAGGAGCTTTGACGCGGGCGACGGGGGACACCGGGGGCATCACGGATATCATGCGCACGCCATGCCGCGCTTCAAGGAACAGGCGATCTGCATTCGACACCTCGACTGGTCCGAGACCAGTCAGATCGTCGTGCTCCTGACGGAGAGCCGCGGGAAGATACGGGGGCTGGCGAAGGGATCGAAGCGGACGAGTCCGGGCGCGGTCGCTCGTTTTTCGGGGGGGATCGAGCTGCTCACCCTGGGCCAGGTCGTCGGTATGACGCGCCCTTCCTCCGAGCTGGCGACGCTGACGGAGTGGGATCTTCAGCGTCCGCACCATCACCTGCGCACGAATCTCGAAGCGCATCGGCTGGGGATGTACGCAGCCGATGTGACTCACGCGATGCTGGCAGATGATGATCCGCACCCGGCATCGTTCGGCGCGCTTGCGGAGCTGCTGTCGGCGCTGGCGGACGAGAAAGCCCGGCAGCACGCGCTGCTTCGTTTTCAGTGGGCGCTGCTGGAGGATTGCGGGTATCGCCCACGGCTGGACAGCGATGCGCACACCGGGCAGGCGCTGCCGGCGCGTGCAAATTACATCTTCGATGCCCGGGCCGGCGGGTTGACGGCCGAGGTCGATGAGGCCCGCCTCAACAAGGACATCTGGCGCGTGCGCCGCGAGACGGTGGAGCTGCTTCATCGCGTGCGCGAGGGTGAGCCGATCGCGGACGCATCGGAGGAGCTGTGCCTGCGCGCCAACCGGCTGCTGTGCGTGAATGTCCGCGCGATCCTGGACCGCGAGCTTCCGACGATGCCGCTGCTGCTCAAAGGCCAGGGAATGTGAGGAATTATTCGTCGGGCTGCGCTGCCTCGCACCGTCGGCGGGCAAGCTCCTCCAGATACTCCAGCCGCATCAACCGCGATTCGCGGACCCGGTCATGGATCTGGAGGTCCTGCTGTATGCGGGCAAGGAGTACGCGGCTGAAGCACACCACCAGCAGGTAGCCCAGAGCCGCGAGCGCCGGCCAGACGATCTGGAGGGCGGAAGGGGTCATCGGCGCTGTGATCGGCGCGCGGAGGGGTGGACTTGAGCGCGGACTGCCGGGGGTTCCGGGGGGTGGCTGGGGCAGAGGCTTTGCGCCGCCCCGGCAGGCGCTTCATCAACACCCAGCCTTTACTGGTCGATAGCCCTGATGTCCACAAAGGGTGAAAGGAACCCACCATGCCCGACATCGCCCGCACTCGAAAACAGCGACCCCGGCCGCAGCATTCCTGACGCGATGATCGCAAGATCTTATGGGAACCCGGCGAGGCGCGACCGTAAGGGAGCGGTTTTCCGGGGGTTTCCCGGATGTCTTCCGTGTGGTCTTCCGCTCCCTCACGGTCGCGGCTCGCCAGACTCTCCGCGCTTACCGCCGCAGCTTCCGATCGTCCAGCCGCTCGCCTTTGGGCGGCTGAACCGGCATCATCAGCGGGCCGCGGGACTGCATCTCCTCGAAGAGCTGATCGCGCAGCGCCTCGATCCGCCCCCGGAACGCCGGGACGTTGATGAGGTTGTGCCGTTCCAGCGGATCGGTCTCGAGGTCATAGAAACCATCGCGGTCCCACACGCCGTGGTAGTGGATGTACTTGTAGCGCTGCGTGCGGATGGCGAAGGTCGTCGGCGTGGCGGGGAAGTTCCACTCCCAGTAGTACTCATAAAGAATATGCTCGCGCCAGGGGATCGACCGACCTTCGAGCATCGGGAGAAATGATCGGCCGTCCATCCCGGCCGCGGCCTGCTCGGGCGCGCCGCCGACAGACAGCATCGTCGGTGCGATGTCGATGTTCATCACCATCTCCTCGATGCGCGAACCCGGCTTCACCCAACCCGGCGCCCAGGCGAGCATCGGCACGCGGATGGAGACCTCGAAGGCGTCACGCTTGTCATAGAACCCGTGCTCGCCCAGGGCGAAACCGTTGTCGCCCATGTAGATGACCAGTGTGTTCTTACTGAGGCCGGATTCTTCGAGATAATTGAGCACCCGCCCGATGTTCTCATCCATGCCGTAGAGCGTCTCGCAGTATTGCCGGAACAGCCCTTCAAACGACGGCACGGGGTCGTTGTCGTACCGGCCGGTCTCCATGTGGTCGATGCCGTGGATGCTGTAGCGCCGCTCGCGCAGCCAGTGCGGCTGGGATTCGTAGTTGGCCTCGGTGTTGGCCATCGTTTCCGGATAGGGGATCGTCACCTTCGCGTAGCGCCCCTTGTTCCGCGGGGCGGGTTCGAAGGGATAATGCACCGCCTTGAACGACAGGTACAGGAAGAACGGCCTTTCATCCTTTCGATCTTTGAGCCATGCGAGCGCGTGGTCCGTGAGGATGTCGGTGGTGTAGCCCTCGAAGGTCTTGCGCGTGCCGTTGATGTTCAGCACGGGGTTGAAGTAGTCCCCCTGCCCGCGGAAGCTCGCCCAGTGGTCGAAGCCCGGGCGCGGGTCGTCATCATCGTGCCCCATGTGCCACTTGCCGACGAAGGCGGTTTCGTAACCGGCCTGTCGCAGGTATTCGGGGAAGAAGACGGTCCCTTCCGGGACCGGCCTCTGGTTGTCCGCCACGCGGTGATGGCGCATGTACATGCCGGTGAGGATCGACGCCCGGCTGGGCGAGCACAAAGAGGTGCTGACGAAGGCATTGACGAAGTGCGCGCCTTCGCGGGCCATGCGGTCGAGGCTGGGGGTTTCGAGGAACTCGGGCGCACGGTCCATGAAGCCCAGGAAGTCGTAGCGGTGGTCGTCGCTGAGGATGAAGACGACGTTGCGTTTGGGCGCGGGCTGGGCGTGGGCGGTGAGCGGCACGCCGCAGCAGGAGACGATCAGAGCGAGGGTCATGGCCGCGCGTAATGCAATAACAGGGAGCGTTCGCATGGGAGATATGCCTCCGGCAAGGGGGAGGAGGGAATGAGAAGCCCGCGCGGCGGCCGCACGGCCCCGGACCAACGCTAGAGTCATGGTATCGGAAGGTTCAGCGCCGCGTGCGGCGGAAGGCGCTCGCGGCCG
>JBGTFI010000416.1:0-15325 GCA_041747335.1 Phycisphaeraceae bacterium
AAAGGCTCACGCCGCTGACGGCGCGGACGCGGCCGCGCCCGTCGCGCGAGCGAGCGGCGTCGCGTGAGACGGGGAAACTGACGGCGAGGTCGTTGATCTGGAGGAGGGGTTGGGGCATGGGGAGGCACGGTTCCCGAGGTAAGAATCAATCCCTGTGGACTCGCGGGTCAATGGCGTCACGGAAGGCGTCGCCGACGAGATTGTAAGCCAGGACGGCGATGAAGATGGCCACGCAGGGCGGATAGACCAGATGGGGTGCAATGCGCAGGGTGTCGTAGGCGGTGCGGAGCATGTTTCCCCAGGAAGGGGCGGGCGCCTGAACGCCGAAGCCCAGCCAGCTCAGCCCCGCCTCGATGAGAATCGCAGAGGCGATTCCGAAGGTGACAGTGACAAGGACCGGGGCGAGGGAGTTCGGGAGGATGTGACGGAACATGATGCGCGTGTGGCCGATCCCCAGGGCCCGGGCGGCCATGACGTAATCGCTGTTCTTGATCTTAAGGAACTCGCCGCGGGCATAGCGGGCGATGGAGGTCCATCGCGTCAGCCCGATGACGATCATCACGTTGATGATGTTGGGCTCGAGCCAGATCATAATCGAGAGAATAAGGAAGAACGTGGGGAAGCAGATGACCACCTCAATCAGCCGGCTGATGAGGACATCGACCCATCCGCCGTAGTACCCGGCCGCGGCTCCGAGAACGACGCCGATCAGCACGGCGATGCCCATGGAGACGAACCCGACCTTGACCGAGACGGTGGTGCCATGCACGAGCCGTGCCGCGACATCGCGACCGAGTTCATCGGTCCCGAGCCAGTGGCGAGAGGAGGGCGGCTGCAGGAAGTTGACCGTCTGCTCGTACTCGTGATAGGGAATCAGGGGCCACAGGGCGAACTCGAACTCCCGTGCATGGGCCTTGGCGTCGAACTGAGGAAGGTTGAAGGGCGGGGCCTTGTTGATCCAGTGGGAGCGGGCGGTGCGGCTCTGGAAGATCTCGACGATGGCGGGGAAGTGCCAGTTGCCCTGATATTTGCAGAGGATCGGCTGATTGGTGGCCACAAGCGGACTGAGCGCCGACAGCAGGAGCATGCCCAGGACGATCAGGAGGCCCGCGACCCCCCTGCCGCTTCGCCGGAAGCGACGCCAGGCGACGCGCCAGAAAGCCTGACTCTGGCGCTTGGTGGAAGTGGTGGGCGCGGGATCAGTCATAGGTGATGCGTGGATCGGCAAAGGCGTAGCCGAGGTCCGCCAGGAGCGTTCCCAGAAGGACCAGCGCCGCGGTGATGAAGGAGATCGCCATGACCGTCGGGTAGTCGCGGGCGAGGATGCTCTCAAAGAGCAACCGGCCCATGCCCGGCCAGTTGAACATGACCTCGAGAATGACGGACCCGCCGATGATGTCGGGCAGCAGCAGCCCAAGAAGGGTGAGCATGGGGATCATGGTGTTGAAGAAGCCGTGTTTCATCACGACGCGCTTTTCGCCAAGTCCCTTGGCGCGGGCGGTGCGGATGTAGTCCTGTTTCAGGACCTCGAGCATGTTCTGGCGGACGAAGCGCGAGTAATACGCCCACGAGCCGAAGCTCATGCAGAAGGTAATGAGGGTGTAATGGCGGACGAGGTCCCAGGCCTTTCCGGCGGCGGAGAGGGTTTCGTAGTCGTCCGACTTCATGCCCTGGAAGGGAAGGAGATTCCACTGGACGCCCACGAGCAGGATCAGCGGCACGGCCATCACATAAGAGGGCACGGAATAGAGCGCATACAGGACGGTCCCCGATATCGTATCGAACCAGCCGTTCTGCCGGTGGGCGGCGTAAACGCCGATGGGTATCGAGAGTGTGAGGCTGATGCCGATGGCGAGGATAGCCAGGGACATGGTGGGCCAGAGGCGTTCCTTGATCTTGTCCATGACCGGCCGGTTGTCGGTGGACATGGACGTGCCGAAGTCGAGCCGGACCAGACGCCCGAGCCACTCGACGTAGCGGACATGGATCGGGCGATCCAGGCCGTAGTACTCACGGAGCTGCTCATAGACTCGGTTCGAGATCCGGGGATCCTGGATCTGCTGGGTCATGAGCTGGGCGGGATCGCCCGGTGCGAGATTGATGATGACGAACGTGACAAGGCTGATGCCGATAAGCGTCGGCACGGCGAGCAGCACACGTCGAATGGTGTAGGCGAGCATGCGTCAGGACGGCGTCGGCTTGATGAATCCCGTGATCGTCGCGGTCAGGGCAGGCGCGAAAGACTCTGCTTCGCTGTCCACCAGCTGAGGATGCCGGGATGGAAGTTGTAGATCCCGCGCGGGCTGAACTGAACGCCCGAAATGCGCTTGTTGAACGCGGCGAGAATCGGGGGGTTCACCAGGAAGGTGTAGGGCTGCTCATCGTAGATGATCTTGCTGATCTCCCGATACATGTCCGCCCGGCGCTCCTGATCGAACTCCCTTCGGGCCAGTTCGAACAGCTCATCCACCCGGGGGTTGGAGTATCCGCCGTAGTTGCGGCCCTTGTCGTATTGATCCGTGCGCCAGAGGTTCCAGCCGGTGTCCGGGTCGGTGCCGGTGCCCCATCCGGCGATCTGAGCCTGGAACTCGTGGTTGCGCACCTTCTCAAGGAACGCCGCCCACTCGATGGTGCGGGTGGTGAGCCGGACGCCAAGCTGCTTGAGGTCTTCCTGGAAGATGGCGGCGATCTTCGGGGAGGTCGAGGAACCCTGCGGAATGAGCAGCTCGAACTCGAAGGGAACGCGCCGGCCGTTGATCTGCCTGTAACGCCAGCCGTCGGATGGGTCGAGCATCCAGCCCGCTTCGTCGAGAAGGCTTCGAGCCTGGTCCAGGTCGTAGCCGATCGGCTGGATCTGCGGGTTGTACATCCACGAGTCGGGATGGAAGATTCCGGTGCAGGGCGCGGCGAGGTTGTAATAGACCTTGTCGATGATGAGCGGCAGATTCAGGGCGTGCGTCATGGCGCGGCGGACCCGCGCGTCGTTGAAGAACGGGTTGGACCCGTCCATGTTCCAGCCGATGTAGCTGAACGCCCATTCGGTTCCCCAACCCTTGTAGCCCACGGCCGCGAAGGTCGGGCTGTTGGACTCACGGGCGAACTGCTGGGGAGTGAGGCGCTCGAGCGCATCGATATCGCCTTTTTCGAATCGAAGCAGGGCCACGTTGCTGTCCGGCACGATCCTGAAGACGACGCGCTTGAAATGGGGCTTGGCGCCGGGGTAGTCCTCCCATCTCTCGAGAATGATCTGGTCGTTTTCGATCCAGCGGGCGAAGCGGTACGGGCCGCAGCCAATGGGTTCGCGGGCGAGTTTCGTGTAGTACTCGCCGGTCTGGAGGTCCGGATTGGAGTCCTTGTGTTTTTCGAACAGATGTTTGGGGATGATGGGAAAGAGCAGGTTCCACCTCGCGGTCGCCAGGCCGTCGGGTTGATGGAATCGGACGGTGCGGTCATCGAGGGCGATGCATTCGGTGATCGGCTCGACGCTGGGCTTCTGCGCGAGCGCCGGGACGCGGTCGTCGAGAATCTGTTTCCAGGAGAACACGATGTCGTGGGCGGTCAAGGGTGTGCCATCGTGCCAGGTCAGCCCCTCACGGAGCCTGACGCTGAACTCGGTGAGGTCTGCGGATTCCTCGTACGACTCAACGAACTCGTCGTTGACGCCCCAGGCCATCTCCTTGTTGAAGAGAAACGGTCCGCTAAAGAGCAGGTCCACGACCGTGAACTCATACGTCGAGGAGACGAACAGGGGATTGAGCGTGTTGGGGCTTCCGCTGAGCTGGAGGTAGAGCGTGTCGTCCGATGCAATGGCGGCCGGATCGTCAGACGCCGGCTCGAACAGCCCGGCCGGGTTCACCAGCGGATCGTTGGTCGGGTCGTACGCATCCGAGGCGGAGCCCCCCTGCGTCTGGTCCGGTGGCGGTCCACCGCACCCCACCGCCGCGGCGGTGAGGATCGTCACTGCCAGGAGTTGCATCCGCTGTATAACGCCGATCGTGGAAACGGGTTGCATGATCTAAAGCCCTCTTGATCGGTTCGGGGTGGGGAAAGCGGCGTCGGGGCCTGTGGGAAGTCTATCGGCTTCTACGGCCCCGGGGGTCGAAGCGTTCCCGCAGGGCGTCGCCGAGGAAGTTCAGGGCCATGAGCGTCAGGCCCAGCAAGGCGCACGGCCAGAAGAGCAGCCACCACTTGAACTGGGCTCCGCCTTGCCCGGTGGCGGAACCGTCGATCGAGGCGGCCTGGCCGAAGACGGACAACTCCGCCATGGCCTCGGCCGCGAGATTTCCCCAGCTTGGCAGGGGCGGGCGGACGCCGATGCCCAGGAAACTCAGGAACGATTCCTGAAGGATGGCTGAGGGAACGGTGAGCGTGGCGTAGACGATGATCGGGCCGAGCAGGTTGGGCAGGAGGTGGCGGGTCATCATTCCCGCGGGGCCGACGCCGCAGGCGCGGGCGGCCTCGACGAACGGCTGGGCGCGGAGGCTGAGGACCTGCCCGCGGATGACGCGGGCCATGGTCAGCCAGCTCACCCCGCCGATGGCCGCCAGAAGGGTCAGGACGTTGGCGACCGTTCCAGCTTCACGGGTCAGCCAACCGTCGGGTCCGACGGTGAAGTTGCCCAGTCGTTTGACCAGGTCGGTCACCTGCGGCTCGAAGGCGACGCCGAGAATGACCACGAGCAGGACATACGGCAGCCCGTAGAGCACATCGACGGTGCGCATCATGGCCGCGTCGGTCCGCCCGCCTGTGTATCCGGAGACGGCCCCCCAGACCACCCCGGTGAACACGGCGATCAGAGCGGCGCTGGCGCCGATGCCAAGCGAGATCGCCCCGCCCAGGAGGCAGCGCCAGAAGATGGATCTTCCGAGCTGGTCGGTCCCGAAGGGTTCGGCGAGGGTGGGCGGGCGGCGCGGGTCATCCCCCTGCGCGCCCAGGCGCTGGTCATCGTAGCGGTCGAGCGACCACGGGAGCGTGACGATGCACGGCACCGCGATGAGTATCAGAATGGCCGCGCCGAGCGGCCCCGCGCCGAACCGGAATCCGGCCAGGCGGCTGACGGGCGGGGTATCGAAGGTCGCGGCGGCGGTCATGATGGGGCGAGTATAGCGGATTGGCGCATGCCGAATGCCGAATGGGGCGGGCGGTCAATCTTCTTCGGAGGTGGGTGAAGTACACAGTTCGATGACGTGACCGTCGGGATCCTGCAGGAAGATCTGGCTTGCCCCGTCGGGTCGGGGGCTTGGGCCTCGGAACGCGATCCCCTTGCGGGTGAGCGCGGCGGCGAAGCCGTCGATGTCATATACCATCAGCGCGAAGTGATTGCCGCGGTTGGAGGAGATGACCGGCTGGGTGCGGTCGCCGATGAGGTGAAGTTCCTGCGCCATGCCCAAACGGAACCACGCGCCGGGGAAATCGAAGTCCGGCCGCGGCAGCGGTTCAAGCTCCAGCACGTCGCGGTAGAAGCGGACGCTTTCTTCGACATTGCGGACATGAAGAGCGACGTGGTCAAGCTGATGGATTCGCATTAGAAACTGCCGTGAGGGTGCTGGGGGTCAGTGGCGGATGTCGAAAGCGCCGGGCGGGCCGAACTCGCCTGTGGGTTCGGCGCGGTCGAGGGTGGTGTTCTCAATATAGTCGCTCATGCGGGCGCGGAGGTCGAGGAGGAGGGCGTCGATTTCCGCTTTCTCACCCTCGGCGACGAGCCGGACGCGGCCATCGGGAAGGTTCTGGACGTACCCGGCGACCTTGCGTCGGCGGGCGAGGGCTTGAGCGGTGTAGCGAAAGCCGACACCCTGGACGCGGCCGCAGAAGTGGACGGTATAGCGGACAAGTGACATGGGGGGATGTGTCGGGGTGTCGTGTGTCAGCGTGTGGCGTGTCAGGGGTCGGCAGTCACGCCGTGGCGGTGAGGGATTCGGCCAGGAGCTTTTCGGCGATGTTACGGGCGAGCTTGGCCGCGTGGTCGTTGCCGGCCACGTGGCGCAGGGTGATCGCCCCGTCGATCAGGAGCATGATCTGTTCGGCGAGTTCCTCGGGTTTGCAGGCTCCGGCCTTCTCGGCTGTCTCGACCAGGATGTTCAGGTACGCCTCCTTGTGATGGCGTGCGGCCTGGTGGATCGGATCGTGGGGTGAGGGGAACTCAGCGGCGGCGTTGATAAAGATGCATCCGAGAAACTTCGGGTCGGTGAACCATTCGTCCATGACATCAAACACGGCCAGGAGCATCCGGCGCGGATCGCCTTGGGCGCGATCATGGACTGCGCGGGTCCAGGCCTCGACTTCCATCTGGTCGCGGCGGGTGACCGCTTCGACCATGAGGTCGTCCTTGCTCTCGAAGTGGTTGTAAAAGGTGGTCTTGGTGACGCCGGCGGCGGCGACGATCTGGTCGATGCCGATGGCGTGGAAGCCGTGGAAATAGAACAGCTCGAGGGCCGCGGCGATGATGCGCTCACGGGTGGGCGCGCCGGCGGGAAGAGGCTTGCCCATGAGTTCCAGTGCGGATCGGTCGGGGTTTTCCATGTGGATCATCTCCCGGCAAGGGGTTCAAGACAGCCTCGGTTGCGGCCGGGGGGCCGGGGGGCCGGGGGTTGACTCATAGTCAACCGGATTTGACTTCGAGTCAAGCACGTAACGCCCATTTGTCGCGTCTAATGCGTCGAACAGAGCAAGGGCCTGGCGGGCGGCGGCGGAGCCGTTCTGGGTTGGGGCCGAGTAGATCAACTGGACAAAGGAGACCTGGATCATGAAACGGACGGCGGTATTTGTTTACGGCGTGCTGGTGTACGCGATTTTTGTGGTGACCCTTCTGTACGCCATCGGGTTTGTCGAGGGGGCGGTGGTGCCCAAGGCGATCAACGACGGCCTGCCCGGGCCGGTGGGCGCGGCGATCGTGGTGAACGTGCTTCTGCTGAGTCTCTTCGCGATCCAGCACACGATCATGGCCCGGCCGGGGTTCAAGCGGTGGTGGACGCGGATCATTCCTCCGGCTGCGGAACGCAGCACGTTCGTGCTCGCGGCCAGTTCCCTGCTGCTGCTGCTCTTCTGGCAGTGGCGGCCGATCACTGGAGTCGTGTGGGAGGTGCAGACCCCGGTGCTGCGGGCGGTGCTCTATGGTGTCTCGCTGGCGGGATTCGGGATCGCGCTCTACAGCAGCTTCCTGATCGATCACTTTGATCTGTTCGGCCTGCGGCAGGTGTGGCTGCACCTGCGGAATCGGCCTTACCATCATCATCCGTTCATGGAGCGGTCGATCTACCGGATCGTCCGCCACCCGCTGATGCTGGGGTTCCTGGTGGGCTTCTGGAGCGCGCCGACGATGACCCAGGGACACCTGCTGTTCGCGTCGGTGATTACGGGGTACGTCCTGTTCGGGATCCAGGTTGAGGAGCGGGACCTGGTGGGGATGCTTGGCGAGGACTACCGGGCGTACCGCAGGCGCACACCGGCGCTGATTCCGTTCATGAAGCCGCGGCGGGCGGATTCGAGCGAAGTGGGGGCGGCGGTGTAGCGAGAAGAGTGGGTTGGGTGGTATCCCGCGGAGGGCCTGCATCGCCGCCATCCGCGGGCTTGAGGAAGTCACTGTTCACGGGCAGGCAGAGCTTGCCCATGACACCCGAAGTTTGAGGGTGGCGCGATACGTGCTTACTGAAATGGGATCGAAGGTCGATTCCGACATGGTTCAAGTGTTTTCTTGATGAAAGGAGATTGGTGATGACGACCGCACAGCAGGAGAAGATCAACGGGCTGGATGTCGCGGCTTTGCGACAGACGATCGCGGAGATCGAGAAGGACGCCCGCAAGGCGAAGGTGAAGTTCGGCGTGACGACGCGCTGGTCGGGGGGCACGCGGTCGGACACGGCCGTGGAGGGATACGAGATCGGCGGGCAGTGGGTCGATCGACGGTTCAACATCAGCATTGATGAGCCGCACGAGCTTCTGGGCGCCAACAGTTGCCCCAATCCGCAGGAATACCTGATGGCGGCGTTCAACGCGTGCATGTTGGTGGGCTACGTGGCCGGGGCATCGGTCCATGGGATCGAGCTGGAGAAGCTGGAGATCGAGACCGAAGGCGAGTTGGACCTTCGCGGTTTCCTCGGCCTGGATTCGTCGGTCAAGCCCGGCTACGACGAGATCCACTACACGGTGCGCATCGCGGGCAAGGGCACCCAGGAGCAGTTCCAGGACATTCATCGCACGGTGATGGCGACCTCGCCGAACCGGTGGAACATCGCGAACCCGATCCGGCTGACCTCGGAGCTGGTGGTGGAGTGATGGAGATTCCCGATTGCCGATTGAAGGATCGGCGATGTTGGAATGTGAGCGCCCCGGCCCGGAAGGGCCGGGGTGCTTTCTTGCCCTTACCCCGCCAGGAGGTAGCCGTCTTCGACGCGGTCGCGTCCGGCTTTCTTGGCGAGGTACAGGGCGCGGTCGGCCTTCTGGATCAGCGTCGCGGGGTTGGGGTTGGCATTGGGATCCACGCACGCGGTGCCGACACTCACGGTGACCGAATGATCGAGCATTTCGATGAGTTCCTGGCTGTCGCGGATCTCGGCATGGAGGCGCTTGCCGGCCTGAAAGGCGCGTTCGGGGGTGGATTCGGGGAGGATGACGGCGAACTCCTCACCGCCGTAGCGGCAGGGTGTATCGGAGGAGCGGCAGGTGTCGACGATGATGGCGGCGACCTTCTTGAGCACCTGGTCGCCGCGGGGGTGGCCAAAGCGGTCGTTGATGAGCTTGAAGTGGTCGATGTCCATCATGAGCAGCCCGACGTGGTGTCCGTAGCGACGGCCCGCGTCGAGGTCGACGGCGATCTGCTCGTCGAAGTAGCGGCGGTTGTGCAGGCCGGTCAGCCCGTCAATACGCGCCTGGTTGGTCAGCAGGTCGAGAAGATCCTTGGTGTTGAGCGCGGCGCGGACGCGGGCCTTGAGTTCCGCCGGGTCGAAGGGCTTGGTCACGTAATCGACCGCGCCCAGGTCGAAGCCCTTGACCTTGTCGGTCTGCTCGTCCATCCCGGTCAGGAAGATGACGGGGATGGTGTAGGTGATTGGATCCTGCTTAAGGTCACGGATGATGTCAAAGCCCGAACGGACCGGCATGTTGACATCGAGAAGGATCAGGTCGGGCTTCTCCCGACGCACGAGGTCGGCCACCCGTTCGGCGGACGTTTCGCTGGTGACGCGGACGCCCAGGTCGCGCAGACGCGCTTCGACGAGGCGGAGGATCATCGGGTCGTCGTCGACGACCAGGATGTGGTGATTCGGTCTGGCGCCAATGCGTGTGATCATTCGCGGGTCACCCGGGAAGCGCGGCGCATGAGGGAGAGAAGCTCGTCGATGGCCTCGCCGATGTGCGTACTCAGGGCAGGGTCGCGGGCGAGCGACTCGATGCGCGCCGCCGGTTCGGTCATGGCGGGAAATCCGTAACCGCGGGCCGCGGCGCGGACCTGACGGGCCAGTCGAGCCAGGTGGGCAAGATCCTCCTGGCGCGCGGCTGCCTGGAAGTCGGCGATGCGGTCGGGCAGATCGTGAACGAACAGGTCCAGCAACTCGGCCAGGTCGGGATCACGGGACAGTTCACTGCGCAGCGGCGCGGCATCGGCGACGTCCAGGCGGGACGGACCAGGATGGAGCTGGAGGTCTTGCATGGCAAAGCTTGCCGGCGTGACGACCGACTCGGAACTCGAGCCGCGCCCGTCCAGAGGATTTCGGCGAAATGAAGGTGGGACTGGAACGGTTGCACGGATTCCCGCGCGGGAAAACCGTGATTCAGCATTGACGCGTCATCACCGGGTGGACGGGGTGGAGATGGTTCGCGAGGGCGGCGGGTCGGCCACGGACTCGTCGGGCGCGGTCTGCGCGCTCTGGTTGGAGGGTATCGTCATGGCGATGGGCTTTCGCCTGACATCCATCACGACGGGGAGTGAATGGAGCGCCACGCCATTGATGGTGTTGTAAAGTTCAAGGGTCCGCTGGTCGGAGAATTGTCGCGGGACGCGGGCGCGAAAGGCGCCCTTGTTTGGGTTGTACCAGAAGCCGGCCTGCTCGCCTTCGGTGATGATCGGGTCGGGCGGATGGTCGTTGCGATCCCCGGGGGGTGCGACGTCGATCCAGGGGTGGCGGCCCTGGATCAGGACGTTGACGGGCACGGCGCCCCGGAACCAGTCGGGGACGATGACCTCGGGGAACTCATACCTCCCGGTTTCGGGGTCGAGTCCGGCGTGGGAGACGGCCTGCTCGTGGAGGGTGGCCAGCCCTCGGCGGACGACCTCGTAGCGGTTATTGCGCATCTCCTCCCGCCGGTGATGCAGGAAGACCCCCGCGAGGACGGCGGCGAGCATGAGGGCGATCAGGCTGTCGACCAGCAGGCGCATCAAGGTGCTCCAGAGGAGGGATTGCGCGGGGTGTCTCGCGGCCTATCGGCAGGAATCCTGTCCGGGTGAAGCAGGAAGGTGCGGCCGTTCGCCACCCACTCTCTCAACGCCGTTGCCCAGAGGTTATGATCGGTACGCCGGGCGCGCGGCAGTTATCGGATCCGCAACGTAGCGGCCGACCCAACTGCCGCGGATCCGCCGGCGATGGAGGCATGGATTCGTGAAATCGCAGGACATCAAGCCCGGTGTGGCGGTGATTTACGACGGGTCCGTCTACGTCTGCGTTTCGACCGAGCACGTCAAACCGGGCAAGGGACCGGCCTACGTGCAGGCGAAGTTCCGCAACGTCAAACTCGGCGGGCAGATTGAGAAGCGGCTTCGATCCGGCGAGGAGCTAGAGCAGGCGCACCTGAGCCGGAGGGAGCTTGAGTACCTGTATACCGACGGGACGGGGGCGGTCTTCATGGACGTGGAGACCTTCGATCAGCTTCCGATCAGCCGGGAGGTATTGGGCGATGCCCTCTTGTACCTCAAGCCCAACTCGATGCTCTCCGGGCTGGTGCATGAGGGCAACGTGATCGTCGTGGACCTTCCGCCGGTGGTGGAGCTGACGGTGACGGACACGCCGCCGGAGATCAAAGGCGCTTCGGCGGTGAATCAGCCGAAAGAGGCGACGTGCGAAACCGGGCTGCGCACGCGGGTTCCGGCGTTCATCTCGATCGGAGAGGTGATCAAGGTATCCACGGAGACGGGGGAGTATCTAGGGCGGGCATAAAGGAGTCGACGATGAGATGGAACCGAGACCTTGCCGTCGCGCTGGCAGTGATGCTGGCGTTCGCTGCCGGCGCACCATGCTGGGGCCGGGAAGATCGGGCGGACCGTCCCAACGTGATCCTCTGCATGGCGGACGACCAGGGATGGGGGGATGCGGGCTACCAGGGTCACCCGGTGCTCAAGACGCCGAACCTTGACGCGATGGCCGCGTCGGGTATTCGATTCAACCGGTTCTACGCGGCGTCGGCGGTGTGTTCGCCGACGCGAGGATCCTGCCTGACGGGCAGGCATCCACAGCGCTACGGGATCACGAGCGCGAACGTCGGACACCTGCGGGCCGAGGAAATCACGCTCGCGGAGGTTCTCAAGGAGCTTGGATACGCAACGGGGCACTTCGGCAAGTGGCATTTGGGGACGATGTCTGCCGACTATTCGGGCAGGGGTCCGGGAAGGCGACCGCACGAGAACCACATGTCGCCGGGCATGGCGGGGTTCGAGGAGTGGTTCAGCACGGAGTTCGCGGTGGCGACGTGGGATCCCTACGACCCGGCCAACCAGCACCTCAGGGGGCAACCGTGGGACGCCCGGGCGCTCTACTGGCACAACGGCGAACCGGTGGAGGGGCCTCAGAAAGGGTGTGACTCGAAGCTCATCATGGATCGCGCGCTCGAGTTCATCGAAAGCGCGGCGAAGGCCGAGCGGCCGTTCTTCGCCGTGATCTGGTTTCATGCGCCGCACGAACCGGTCATCGGGGGCGAAGCGTACCGGGCGCGCTATGCGGACCGGCCGGAGAATGAACAGCACTACTACGCGACGATCACGGCGATGGACGAGCAGATCGGCCGCCTGCGCGCGACGCTGCGCGAACTGGGCGTGGCGGAGAACACGATGCTGTGGTACGCCAGCGACAACGGGCCGGAGGGCACGCCGCAGCCGAGGGGACGCAACCAGGGTTCGGCGGGCGGCCTGCGCGGCCGCAAGCGAAGCCTCTATGAGGGAGGCATACGCGTGCCCGCGTTGCTCGAATGGCCGGCCAAGATCGCCGCACCGCGACAGGTCGATGTGCCGTGCGTCACCAGCGACTATTTTCCGACGGTGCTCGCCGCGCTCGGTCAGCCGCTGCCGGCGGACGTTCGGCCGTATGACGGGATGAACCTCATGCCGCTGATCGAGAGGCGCATGGTCGAGCGGCCATCGCCGATCGCATTTGACTTCGCAGGGGCCGCGGCGCTTGTTGACAATCGCTTCAAGCTCGTCCACGACCCCCGTGAACAGCGACGCAATTCCGACAACGGCACGGTGGAACCGGCCGAGTACGAACTGTACGATCTGCTGAGCGATCCGTCTGAAAGCGTGAATATCGCCGAGGAGAATCGGGCCATTGTGGAAAGTATGAAAGAGCGGCTCGCGGCGTGGCGGGCCTCGCGCGGGCGCAGTCTGGCTGGAGCGGACTACTGAGCGCGGCGGCGACGCATCAGCAGTGCCAAGGGGATGAGGGCCAGGCCCGCAGCCGGTTCGGGAAGCGTCGTGAACCCGCCCTCCGGATCCATCTGCGCCAGCGCCGCCTCGAACGCCGCGACATCGAACGCGTCGAGCGCGCCGGAGTGGTCCATGTCTCCCCACTGGTCGGGGTCCAGGTCGAGAAACCCGGCGCGGTAGAGGGTTCGATCCGCCAGCGCCTGCTCGAACGGCGCGACGTCGAAGGCGTCGAGTACGCCGTCCCCGTTGGCATCCCCTGGCGCGACGGCGCGCGCGAAGGTGTACGAAATCGGCCCGACGTGCTCGGATTCGGGCGTCTCGTCCGTCCAGATCAGGATCGTGATCGAATCGTGGGGGAAGATCGATTGGCCAGTTGCGTTGAAAGTCGCGAACCGCGGCAGGGCGATCTCCTGGGAGGTCATGAGCATCTCCGGCAGCGTCGGATGAAACGGCGCGAGCGAGCCCGCGCCGTTGGTCAGTCCTCCGCCGGTGTTGAAGACATCGTCGCCCATCTCAAAGGGAAAGTCGTTCTGCCACCCGACATCCGCCCCGACGGTGTCCAGCCCCAGCACATTGAATCCCGTAAGGATGCTGTTGTCGGTGTCGATAGTGATGAACGTGCTCGGCGGCAGCGCGTTGGGGTTGGTCGGGTGGTGGAACGTGAATCGCAGATATAGAAAGTCGTCATCGTTGGCGATCTGCACCGTGGCCAGATCAATGCCCCCGGGATGGTCTTCGGGATCGTGGGCCGCGACGGGGACGGTCGCCCAGTCATGAAACAGCCCATCGAAAGTGATCGCGCGATACACGGCGGACCATCCGACATCGGTGATTGAAAGGGCCATCCCCCAGGCGAGCACCACCGCGAGCGAGTGTGAAGATAACGTCATAAGCGGCCTTCCTGGCGGCGTGGATGGAAAGCCCTTCTCCCACCCCAGGTCACCGGGACGGTAGATCATACACCCCCCTGCCGCTTTCCCCAAAGCTCGGACAGAGTGTCAAGATGGGTAATCTGCGCGCCGCCGCTACAGCTCCGGCCGCTTCGCATAACAGCGAATCTCATAGATGCGCGCCAGGTCGTCTCCGTGGGTCTCGCTGACGTGGATTCGGATGGACTTCGCCTCAACGGGATCGAAGTCATGCCGGCGAAGACGCTGGTAGTTGTCGGTGACGCTGGCCAGTTCGACCTCCCGGCCGCCGGCGTCCGCGGCGGTGATGCGGTAGGCCTTGGCCGTCTCCGGCTGGGGGGCGCGAATGGTGGTGTTGCTGTGTCCGTCCGAGGCCGTCAGCGTGAGCTGGCGGTGGAAACCGGTGTCGAAGGTGATCTGCACGTGGCCGATGGTTTGCGGCTGATCCCAGACCAGCTCGATCCACGCGCCCTCATCACCCACGGGCGCGGACCAGCGGTGATCCCATCGCCCGGGAGCGTCGCGGACTTCACCGTCGATGACATGGTGCGGCTGGGCGTCGGCGAAGGAGAGCGAGGCGTGGACCGTGGCCGAACGGGCCAGGTCCAGTGGGTCTTCGTTGCGGATGTTGCGGATTGACTGATCGTCGCGCAGGAGCGTCTGCTGGAGATGACGCAGGCGCGTGGAATCGTCTCGCAACTGACGGGGCGTGAGGTTGTGTCGAACGCAGGAGGCGGCGGCTGTACCGACCGCCTGACCGATGACGGAGCAGGTGGCCATCACCCGCGTCGAGGTAAACGCGACGTGGGTGTTGGAGATGTTGCGCCCGGCCATCATGAGGTTGGCGATGTTCTTTGAGTACATCGACCCCAGGGGAAGGTTATAGACCTCCGGGATGCGGATCGAGCGGTAGGGCGCCTTGTCCGGCGCGTCGAAGCCTTCCGGGGGGTGTTCATCGAACGGCCACCCGCCGATCGCCACGCCGTCGGGCATGTTTCGCCAGCCGCCTTCGAGGTCGGCCTGGGTGTTGAGGTGGTCACCGACGATGCGCCGCGACTCTCGCTTTCCGGGGATCATCCCGACGGTCTCAAGTGCCCAGTTCGCGGAATCCGGGTGGTTGCCGCTGTTCTTGATGTAGTCCCACACGCCCAAGACGACGCTGAGCAGTTCGAATCGCAGCTCCTCGTTGTCGCGGATGGTGTCGTACATCCCGCCCAGTTCAATCCACCAGTAACCGTACTCCCAGGAGTGAACGCCGCGGAACTTCAGGTGCTCCTGGGTGATCTTGCGTGCCCACACGGGAGGCTTGAAGGGGATGGGCCGATCGTGTTTTCGTGAGGTGAAGAGGATGCTCGACCCTTGTGTTCTGCCGTCGGCGACTTCGACGGCGTGGGATTCGTCGAACTCGGAGATCGCCTCGCGTCCGCGGCGCATCTCGGCGCCGGCTTCGAGCGCCAGGCGCGCATCGCCGGTGCAATCACAGTAGATCTTCGCGGTGACGCGATAGAGGTGCTCGGTCTTGTCGCAGCGGACCATCGCGTGCTCGATGCGGCCGTCCTTTGTCTGAGCTGCATAGATCGAGGAATCAAGCAGGAGTTGGATGTTGGGTTCGCTGACGATCTTGTCGTAGAGCATGAGGTCCCACAGCTCCCACGCGCGGTGGGGGTTGTGGACGGCGTCCTCGAGGCGCAGCTCCTCGATGATGCCCCCTTCGCGCCACCCGGCGCGCGAGCCGTGGGTGTCGGCGCCGACGATGTGCATGCGCACTTCGCTCGAAGCGTTGCCGCCCAGGCGC
>JBGTFI010000417.1:0-6925 GCA_041747335.1 Phycisphaeraceae bacterium
TTGTGCGGCGCCCGCGCCGCGCCGCCGTCAGCCCGATCAGCAGCATGGCGGCTGACGACGGTTCGGGGATGACCGCGTGCTGGAGGAGAAGCTGCATGTCCGCCCCGGCGATCATGGGGAACTGGAAGTTGCCCGCGGCGAGGTGGCCGGTGATGTGCGCCGTGTCTCCGGGAGTAAGTGTCAGCCGCGATTGCAGGGCGATGCCGATCACCGGCTCGGCCGTGGGCATGGGATTGCTGGGGATCGATTCGAAGATCGGAAGGCCCTCGACGCCTGCGCCCGAGAGGCGGAAGGGCGTGGCGAGCGTCGAGCCATCGGAGAATCCCAGGAGGATGACCTGCTCAAAGGTGAGGATCGCGAGAGCTTCATCGGAATCGCTCGACACCTCGCCGAAGAGCTGCGATGCGACGCTGACGGTCGGGAGGAGCGTCTCCGTGGGCAGTTGCAGCAGCAGCGAAAGGCTGACCGTCCGGTCGGTCGTGTTGGTGAGCTTGAGGTCATAGGCGAGGAAGGGGTCGGCATCGCTGAGAAACCGCAGCCGGCCGTCGATGCCCTGACTCCGAAAGCGGAAGTCCGCGGCGGCGATGTTGACCTTGGGTTTCAAGGTCTGGGCCATGTCGGATCCCCCGCTGAGCAGCGGGGCCAGGGCGTCGAGGTCGAGCAGATGCCCCATCATGTACGATGGATCCAGCCACCGATCGAAGACGACGGGAATGGGATCTGCGTGGGGAACGGCGTCGACAAAGAGGGCGACCCGCGAGACCCCGACCGCATGGACCGGAGCGACGATCACCATCGTAAAGACGACCAGGCGCGCGACGTGACACGAAAACGCCTGATCGGGTGAGCGAGGTCGCGTCATCGCGGAACTTCTCCGGTGTCGGGCTGTCGATCGGGTCCGCCATCGGGCGGAGTGTCGTGGCCGTCAGGAGCGCCACAAGTCCACTTCCAGTCTGGTCGTGGCCCCCGGGCGCGAAGCATACGAACTCTTATATGATAGGCGAACCCGGCCCCGGTCGCGCGGGCGGATCCCGACTTCTTCTCGGAAGGCAAGGTCAGATGGGCAGGTCAGCGAATCCCAGGCCGCCCCTGGATGAATACTTCATGGGCATCGCCCTGGCGGTGCGGCGGCGGGCGGATTGCGTGGGCAACCGCGTGGGGGCGGTCCTGGTGAAGGACCGGCACATCGTCTCGACCGGCTACAACGGAACCCCCGCGAACATGCCCAATTGCACGGAAGGCGGATGCCACCGATGCGCCCACCGCGAGCAGTACCCTTCGGGAGCGGGGTATGACCTTTGCATCTGCGTCCACGCGGAGCAGAACGCCCTGATCGCCGCGGCCAGGTTCGGCATCGCCATCGAAGACAGCCGCCTGTACACGACCATGCGCCCCTGCTTCGGATGCACGAAAGAGATGCTCCAGGCGAAGGTCCACAGCGTCTACTACCTGCACGAATGGACGCACCCGGATGCCGACCGCCAGGCTGAATATGAGCGCCTTCAGAGCCGTTTCCCCGGCGGCATCCGACAACTGCCGATCCCCGACCCCGATGAGGCCTGGGCGGTTTCGTCGAAACGGGCCAAAGGTTCGGACGAACTGGGTCACGGCGGATGACTGGAATGACCGGCCGCACAGGTTGTCCAATGACTTCAAGCGGAGCCTTCCATGCCCGCCGTGTATGAGCCGCTGGATCCTGCGGAGGAGGCGCGCATCTTCCACGAGGGTGTGCGTCTGTTCAATGAGGGCGACTGGTTCGAGGCCCACGAGGCGTGGGAGGATATCTGGCACATGGCCTCCGGCGATCGCAAACGCTTCTACCAGGGGCTGATCCAGTGCGCCGTCACCATCGAGCACATGCGACGCGGCAACCCGCGCGGGGTGGTGACGGTCTGGCAGTCGGCCCAGGAGAAGTTCAAGGGGCTTGACGAGGTCTACATGGGCGTGAACATCCCGCGGCTGCTCGCGGCGATTCAGAAGCTGGTCGATCCGATCGCGGCGATGCCGGCCGATTGCTTTCAGCCGCGCATCGGCAGGGGGCAGAAGCTGCCGGTGAATCTGGCGGCCGCGCCGCGGATCGAACTGGAGGGGGATCCGTTCGGGGAGGGGTGAGGGGGCGGGGCCAGCGCCTAGGACTCCTAATACAGGATCGGGTGGCTGGGGCAGAGGCTTTGCGCCGCCCCAGCGGCCTTGGTACTGGGACGGCGCTCGAAGACTCGCTCTCCCCCAGCCACCCCGATGTCATGGGCGCTAGCCCTGGGTGAGGGGCGGGATGCTTTGACGCTGGGCCATCATCCTTCCTATCCTTCATAGGGATGCTGGCGACAGGAAAAGCGGGCCATGAGGATTCATGAGAACATCGAGTTGGATGAGCGGGCGGTGGCCGAGTTCTGCCGGCGCTGAAAGGTGCGGGAGTTCGCGTTGTTCGGCTCGGTGCTGCGCGAAGACTTCGGCCCGGACAGCGATGTCAATGTACTCGCCACCCTCGCGGAGGATGCGCCGTGGAGCCTCTACGAGTGGATGGACATGATCGACGAGCTTAAGCAAATGTTCGGCCGCGAGGTCGACCTGGTGGAGAAGACCGCGATCCGCAATCCGCACCGGCGTGAGCTCATCCTCGAACACCATCGCGTGCTGTATGCGGCGTGAACGGACCGACGCGGCTAAGGCGGTGCGTCCGCTTCGCTTCACGCACACTTCAATGACTGAATCAATGCCCGCAGGTCCATAGTACCTTGTCGATCTTTCTGGGTGTCCAGGCGTCGGTCTTGAACTGAGCGTTGTTCTCGGCGGCTTTTTCCCGCATTATTTGGATGAGAATCACTCCGTCCTTCGGTTGGAGGCCCTCAGGCTTCATCCGCCGCAGCGCTTGCGTCTCTTGCAGTCCTTCCACGTTGCGCAGCGCCTTGACGATGAACTGATCGACCGTGGCGAAGTGGCCTGGATACATCAGAGCAAGCAGGCCGGAGGCCCCTGCGACGCCGAGCCCTCGGATTGATTTGGCGATGCACAAGCCTTCGATAGGGTCATCCAACCGGAGATTGAGAAGTCGATCCTTGATCGAGAACAGATCCATCATGGCACGCTCAGAGGTTTGGTGCGTCATGAGCTTATTTCGTGTGGTGGCGAGCCTGTTGGCCGCGGTGTACTTCCAGGGGAAATACTTGTCATGGAGAAAGCCATACCACTCGTTCGCGTCCATGTCGCGGAGTCGATTCAGCTCAAGGCCCTCCAGCTCCCGTTCGAGCGCCAGGTTCGCTGGCTTGATGAAATCCCAGTAGCGATCGAGCGCCTCGAGCCAAGCTCGCTCATCCCGAGAATGCCAGACTTCATTGATAGTGTGCATGACGCATTGATCCGAGATAAACCGGCGATCCGCTACTGTTCCTTATTGACAGACAAGACAGCATCGGCGCTTCCGCTTCGCTTGGCGCACCCTACGACACCCCCCACGGCCACCGCCCCGCGCGCTCCAACATCCGGTTCGCCGCATCATCATTCGTCACGCGCTCCGCCACCGGATCCCACTCCAGCCGCTTGCCGCGCCTCAGGCACAGATTCCCCAGGTGGCAGATCGTCGTCGAGCGGTGCGCTACTTCCGGCGGGGCGATGGGCGTGGCGCGGGTGCGGACGCATTCGAGGAAGTTCGTGTGGTGGCCGGTCATGTACGAATAGCTCTGGCGCACGATCCGCTGCCCGGCCAGGATCGACTTCGGCTCGGCCAGCACCACGCCGTCATCGTCCACGCTGACCCAGCCTTCCTCCCCCTCGAAGCGCACGGCCCGCGGGTCGCCATCGTGCATGATGAGCTTCACACCATCGGCGTAGGTGCAGGTGATCTCGTAGCGCATCGGCGTATCGAACAGGCCGTCCGTGGGGAACTCGGCGCGGCCTTCGTACGAGACCGGACCGGTGTGCTCGCGGTCCAGGCCCCACTGGGCCAGATCGTTGAAGTGCGCGCCGATGTCGGTGAGTTGCCCGCCGGAATAGTCCGAGACCCATCGAAAGCTCCCGTGGCAGCGCAGCGGTGTGTACGGCGCCCAGGGGGCCGGGCCGAGCCATCGCTCGTAGTCGAAGTGTTCCGGCACGGGCGCGACCGGCTGGGGCGGACACGACGGGCCTCGGGAGAGATAGGTGCGCACGGTGTGAATCCTGCCCAGCTTGCCGCCGCGGGCCGTCTCCACCGCGAAGCGGAACGCGCCGATGCTGCGGCGCTGCGTGCCGCTCTGGTAGATGCGCTGGTAGCGCTTCATCGTCTCGACGACCGCCCGGCCCTCGGCCACCGCCACCGAGATGGGCTTTTCGCAGTACATGTCCTTGCCGGCCCTGGCCGCGGCGATCGCCAACGGCACGTGCCAGTGATCGGGGGTTGCGATGAGGACGGCGTCGATGTCCTTGCGCTCCAGGATGCGCTCGTGCTCGTTGTAGGGGGCGCAGTCGGAGTAGCCATAGCGATGATCGACCATGCGCTTGGCCCCGGCCAGCCGGTGGGCATCGACATCGCAGACGGCAACGACTTGCACCTCCTCGTGCCCGAGGAACCCCTGAAGGTCGTAGCCCCCCATGCCCCCGATCCCGATGGCGCCCATGACGATGCGGTTGCTCGGCGCGGTTCGGCCGGAGGTTCCGAGCGCCGACGAGGGGATGATCATCGGCGCGGCGGCCGCCAGACCCAGTTTGAGGAAGCGGCGGCGGGAGAGGTGCAAGGCGCGGCTAATCATGGGATGGACCTCCGACCACCATGTTATCAATCAAGCGCACCATCCCCACCCGGCCGGCCACCAGCGCCACCACCCCTCCGGTCAGTTCCGGCGCGATGCTGTCGAGCGGCGTCAAGCGCCGCGGATGGCGGATCACCGCGTAATCGGGCGCGACCTGGTGCGCTTCGAGCGTGCGGCGCATGGCTTGTTCGACGGCGGCCGGGTCGGTCTCACCGGCGTCCTCGATCATAAGCTTCGCTTCCAGCATTGCCTTGCGCAGCGCCAGCGCTCGAATGCGATCGTCCGGGGAGAGGTAGACGTTGCGGCTGGACATCGCCAGACCATCAGCCTCGCGGACCGTGGGCATGGCGACGATGCGCGTCGGGATCGCCAGGTCCGCCGCCATCGCCTCGACCACGCGCCACTGCTGGTAGTCTTTCTGACCGAACACGGCCACGTCCGCTTGCACCATGTTGAGCAGCTTCGCCACCACGCGGCAGACGCCCGGGAAAAAGTGCGGGCGGAACGCGCCTTCAAGGTCGCTCGCCAGCTCAGGAACGTTCAACTCGCAGGCCGGAACGTCGGGGGGGTACATCTGATCCACGTCGGGGGCGTACACGCCGCTCACCCCGGCCTGCCCGCACTTTTCGAGGTCTTCCGTGACCGGCCGCGGATAACGATCAAAGTCTTCCCCGGGCGCGAACTGAGTCGGGTTGACGAAGATGGAGACGATCACGTAATCCGCGAGCTTACGCCCGGCGGCGATCAGGGCCAGGTGCCCCGCGTGCAGCGCGCCCATCGTGGGGACAAAGGCGACGGATGAAAAGCTGCGCCGCCGGGCGCGGAGGTCACTGGCGGTCCGGGCGATCCACATGTCGGATTGGTCGGGCATGGGCGGTAGCGTACGGTGGCGGCGGCGTGACGCCAAAGCAGAACCACAGCGGGTATGATCGCGGCGACACTTCTGAAAGGATGGTCTCCATGAAGCCAAGCGCTCTTTGGGCCTGCATGATGGTGCTGATCCTTACCCCGGCCACGGCACCGGCGGAGGAGCCTCTTTCCCCCGGGCAGCACGCGCGGCAGTTCACCACGCCGGGCGAGAGTGGCTTCACCTGGCGATACCTCGTCCATCTGCCCGAAGGATACGCGGACCGCGAAGGAGGCTGGCCGGTGATCCTCTTCCTCCATGGCGCGGGCGAGCGCGGCGACGACCTTGAGAAGGTCAAAGTCCACGGACCGCCCAAGCTCGCCCAGCAGGACAAGAGCTTCCCCTTTATCGTGATCTCCCCGCAGTGCCCGACCGGGGAGCGATGGAACGGCCGGGTGAAGGAACTGCTGGCGCTGCTGGACCACGTGGAGGCGACCTACCCCGTGGACCGGCAGCGCATCTACCTCACCGGCCTGAGCATGGGGGGGTTCGGGTCGTTCGCCCTGGCGGCCGCGGCCCCGGAGCGGTTCGCGGCGATCGCGCCGATCTGCGGTGGGGGGGATGTGAACACCGCTCAGCAGCTCAAGGATCTGCCCATGTGGATCATCCACGGGTGGCAGGATTCGGTCGTCCCGCCGCAGCGTTCGATCGAGATGGCCCTGGCGATCAAAGCCGCGGGCGGCAGGGTCAAGCTGACCTTGGAGGCCGACGCGGGTCACGACTCCTGGACCGCCCCTTACGCGTCCGGGGACGTTTATCTGTGGATGCTCCGCCATCGCCGGTCGCTCGGCCCGTAATCGCGCGACCAACAGGATCATTTCCGCGATTCAACGGTTTGCTCATTCTGCGCTAACGGCCCGCTGACAATGAGGGGATAGCCTCCTGAGTCTAGGGCGGCGCGGCCGCTGTATTGAGAGCTATCCGGATTCTGTTTGAGATCGGGTTCGTAATGATTGACACAGTCGCCGCATTCATTAAGATTATGTTAGTTCGCATTTCCACCGCGTCACGGGTCGGTCGGCAGCCACATCGGAGGACGCAGACAAATCTAAAACGTATTGAGTTGGTCCATTGGGTCGATTGATGGCGGGCGGCGGGCTTTTGGCCTGCACGAGCAGGCCGTCCGCGGTGCGCGCCTGGAGAGATGTACGGAGGAGATCATGAGAAATCGAGCATGGCGGAAAATGACGATGACGGCCTTGGCTGGCGCCCTGGGCGCAAGCGCCTCGGCGCACGGGGCCCTGACGGACGACCTGGTCGGGTACTACAGCTTCGACGGTTCGCTGGCCAACACCGC
>JBGTFI010000418.1:0-3136 GCA_041747335.1 Phycisphaeraceae bacterium
GGGTGACGGGTCCGCTGGCGGCGATGGTGCGCGAGGCGCGTCGCGCGGATGAACCGGATCTGTCGCAGGCGCGGCAGGTCTGGGAGACTCGAGAGACGGCGGCGCTGGCGGGTGCGGTGAGGCAGCTTGTGGATCGCCACCGCAGGCGGCTTGGAGCGGCGCTGGAGGAGGTCCGCACGCAGCAATCGGTGCTGACGAGCATGTCGGAGGGGTTGCTGGCGGTGGACCTGCAGGAGCGGGTGGTGAGTCTGAACGAGGCCGCGGCGCGGATCTTGAAGATCACGGGGATGGATGCGGTGGGGCGGTCGATTCAGGAGGTGGTTCGTCACAGCCAGCTTCAGCAGTTCGTGGCGGGGCTGCTCAAGGCCGAGGGAATGGTGGAGGAGGACCTGGTGATGCTCGACCAGGGCGAGGAGCGGTTTCTGCAGGCGCGTGGATCGGCGTTGCGTGATGTGGAGGATCGGAGGATCGGGGTGGTGATCGTGATCAACGATGTGACGCGGCTTCGCCGGCTGGAGAACATGCGGCGGGACTTCGCTGCCAACGTGAGCCACGAGCTCAAGACGCCGATCACGTCGATCAAGGGATTTGTGGAGACGCTGCAGGACGGTGCGCTGGAGGATCGTGCGCAGGCGATGGAGTTCCTGGGGATCGTTCAACGTCAGGCGGGGCGTCTGGAGGCGATCGTGGATGACCTTCTTCGACTTGCGCGGATCGAGCGGGATCATGAGCACCAGTCGCTGGAGCGGGAGGTTCAGGCGCTTGGGCCGGTGATCGAGTCGGCGGCGCGTCAGTATGAACCGGCGGCGAAGGACAAGGGGATCTTGATGGAGGTTGAGGTAGGTGCGGCCCTCGAGGCGGCGATCGACGCGGCGCTGATGGAGCAGGCGGTGGGGAACCTGCTGGATAATGCGATCAAGTACAGCCCGGCCGGCGGGCGGGTGTGCGTCTGGACGGATGTGAACCGGGGGATGGCGCGGATTCACGTGCGGGATGAGGGTTGCGGGATCGCTCCGCAGCATCAGGGCCGGGTGTTTCAGCGGTTTTATCGTGTGGATCGGGCGCGCAGCCGCGCGATGGGCGGGACGGGTCTTGGGCTGGCGATCGTGAAGCACATCGTGCTGGCGCACGGGGGGAGCGTGGAGCTTGAGAGCGAGTTGGGCATCGGCAGCACCTTCACGCTGAGCGTTCCGCTGGTTGAGTGAGCCAAGTGGCCAGGATGGGAGCACACCCTGCCGGGCAACCAGGCACCCCCTCCCCCGCGGGAGTCCCATTTATGACGCCGGCGGCCTGATCGAGGCCGCGCAACGATGACTTTTGCGTTAGCTCACACCAAACAAGGAATTGTCTTCATAAGATTCTTGACGGCCGCAGCCCGCGAGGATGGGGAACGCCCCCGGTCCTCTGCGGGATTCGTCACCGTCATTGCGGATTTTGTCATTGCGGGTGACCCCCGGCTGGATTACAATAAAGCGCCACATCGTCGGCATGGCGTCTGTCAAGGAGCACCGGATGCGCCGGACCATTCACGGATTCACTCTGATCGAACTGCTGGTGGTGATCTCGATCATCGCCCTGTTGATCGCGCTGCTTCTTCCGGCGCTGGGCAAGGCCAAGGAGACCTCCCAGCAGATCGAGTGCGGCACGCGCATGCGGCAGTTGCTGATCGCCGTCACCGTGTACGCCCAGGACAATCAGGGCTGGATCACGCCCATGCAGATGGCCCGGCCGGGGGGCATCGAGCAGTCGTGGCGGTCGCTGATCTGGCCCTACATCCAGGGCGAGGCGAACATGGTGGACTGCCCCACCGAGCAGAAGGAGCGTTACGCGCTGGGGGATCGGGAGGTGATCGGGAAGATCGATGCACGTGAGACATACATCGCCAGCGGCATCGGGGCGGTCTACGTGCATTACAACGCGGGCAGGGCGTTTCAGCCCCCGCTGGGGCGCGGGCCGGAGTACGGCGCGGGCAACAACAACCTCTCGAAGTTCGAGGACATCCAGATTCCCGGCGGGACGGTCTTCTTCGGGGACGGCAACAGCAACGCCCGCGGGGCGTTCCCCGAAGACCTCTTCTGGATCTACAAGGACGTGGGGACGATCACCTCGTCCGGGTTCAGCCGCCTGGTCCAGCGCGATCCCGGACACGATCGCCACAGCGGGCGGGCGAACTACGCCTTCGGCGACGGACACGTGACCATCTACGCCTCGAACGAGCTTGAATGCACGCCTGATCGCTGCGTCTGGTCCGCCAAGGCGGACCCGCACGATGAACGCGCGGGCGGCCGAGGCGGTCGCGGCGGCCCCTGATGACCCCCCAAGGGCGGTTCATGAGCAACCTCGACAAGAAGCAGCGCGCCAAACTGATCTTCGCGGCCGTCACCTTCGGGCTGGCGGTGGGCGCGCTCGCGTGGCAGTTCGCCGGGGGCGGGCGCGGCGAGCCGGTGGATTACTTCTACGACCTTAGCGAACGTGAACTCTTCACCGCGCCCAAAGACGCCGTTCCACCCATTCGCGGGGTCAATGACGAGATCGAGGACGGTGTGCGCGCGGTGGTGATCGCGCTCGACGGCAATCCCCGCACCCGCGACCGATCCGCACTGAAGGTCGCCTATCTCGAGACAAACTCGCCTGAACTCAAGCTCATGTTCACCCAGCGGCGGGATGTGATGGAGCAGGGCGGGCAAGGCATGGCCTTCGACCGCAACTTCGTCCGGGCGCACACGCTGGTGCGCGCCCCCGACGGCGATGAGTGGTTCTCGATCATGAGCGATGAGGGGGCTGACATCGTCGCCGTCATCGCCGAACCAGGCCCGGACGGTAAGGTGCCGGTGATCTGTATACCTTGAGCGGGTCCGGGGTCTCGTGTCTGGAGTCTAGAGTCTCGGGTAGTGATGCACGACTTCGGACTCTAGACTCTAGACCCCTGACTCCACCCCCCCCATGCCGCTCTTGATCGATTGCTACAACCTGCTTCACGCGGGCATGCCCCCGGAGCTTGCGGGGCTGGATGAGCGCGGGCTGTGCGCGGCGCTGCTGAGGGGCGGAATCGCCCGGCGGGGGGTGACGGTGGTGTGCGATGGCGCGCCCAAGCCCCACAGCCCCGCTCCGGGGGAAACGGGGGCGGTCGAGTTCA
>JBGTFI010000419.1:0-3349 GCA_041747335.1 Phycisphaeraceae bacterium
GCCGTCAGCGGCGTGAGCCTTTCGATCTACCCCGAGCAGACCCTCGCCGTCGTCGGCGAATCCGGGTGCGGCAAGAGCGTCACCGCGCTGTCGGTCCTCCAGCTCGTCCCCGTGCCGCCGGGCCGGTACGAGCGCGGCGAAATCCACTGGAAGGACAAGGGCACATCCGCGACTCTCAACCTCCTGCGCCTTCCCGAAAAACGCATGCGCGGCATCCGCGGAAACCAGATCGCCATGATCTTCCAGGAGCCGATGACCAGCCTCAACCCCGTCTACTCCATCGGCGACCAGATCCTCGAAGCCATCCTCCTTCACCAGAACGTCGATAAGAAGCAGGCCGTCGAAATCGCCGAACGCGCGCTCCTGGATGTCGGCATCGCCGCTCCGCGCCAGCGACTGCGCGAATACCCGCACCAACTCTCCGGCGGGATGCGTCAGCGCGTCATGATCGCCATGGCGCTCGCCTGTCAGCCGCGGCTCCTGCTGGCGGATGAACCCACCACCGCGCTGGATGTCACCATCCAGGCGCAGATCCTCGAACTTCTCCGCAAGCTTCAGGATGAGCGCGGCATGAGCGTCATGCTCATCACCCACGACCTCGGCGTCGTGGCCGAGAACGCCGATGTCGTCGCCGTCATGTACGCCGGGCGGGTGGTCGAGTACGGCTCGGTCCACGACATCTTCAAGAATCCGCTGCACCCCTACACCAAGGGCCTGTTCGCCTCGATGCCCATGATCGGCCGGGACACCCGCCGCCTGGTCACGATCCCCGGCAACGTCCCCAACCCGGCCGACTTTCCCCCCGGCTGCCCGTTCCACCCTCGCTGCGCGGAAATGAACGACGACCCCCAGTGCGCCGCGGATGAGCCGCCGCTGCTCGAAGTCCAGGACAAGCACTGGGTCGCGTGCTGGCACGTCCCGGACTTCCGTCAGGGCAAGTCCACACCCCCGGATGTCACCTACCGCCGCGAGGCCGCGACATCTCTGGCATAGATCCGTAAGACTCATTATATCAGTCACTTAAAGCCGAACCGCAACCCGTGGAGGATCCGGCAACTCTTCCCCCGTGGGGTCTGACACCTCTCCCGACGGCCAAAACACTGCTAAGATGACCTCATGCAAGACCCCGCGTCTGACCACCCCATCCCCGTCGCCGTGATCGGCGTCGGACGCATGGGCAAGCACCACGTCCGGACCTACAGCCGCCTGCCCCAAGCCAGGCTGGTGGCCGTGGTGGATGCCGACATGGAGCGCGCCGCCACCGTCGCCGACGAATACAACTGCGAGGCCTTCCCCGATGTCGGCTCGCTTCTTCAGGCCCATCCCGACCTCGCGGCGGTCACGGTGGCCGTTCCCACGATGCACCACGCCGCCGTGGCCGAGCCGCTCCTTCATCGCCGAATCGCCTGCCTGGTCGAGAAGCCCCTGGCCGGAACCCAGAAACAGGCCAAGGCGCTGGCCAAGAAGGCCTCCCGCGCCGGGGCCGTCCTCCAGGTCGGTCACACCGAACGCTTCAACCCCGCCGTCCAGGCCGTCGCCGCCATGGGGCTGACCCCGCGCTTCATCGAGGTCCACCGCGTCAGCCCCATGACCTTCCGATCGCTCGATGTCGGCGTGGTCATGGACATGATGATCCACGACCTGGACATTGTCCTGATGCTCGCCAAGTCCAAGCTCAAACGCGTGGACGCCACGGGCGTGGCCGTCCTGGGCGAACACGAGGACATCGCCAACGCCCGCCTGGTCTTCGCTTCCGGGTGCGTGGCCAACCTCACTGCCAGCCGCCTCGCCCTCAAGACCGAACGGCGCATGCGACTCTTCAACGAAACCGCCTACGTCAACCTCGATTACCAGCGCCGCACCGGGCTGGTCGTCCGTAAGTCCGACAACGCCGAGGCCCTGGACGAGGTCCGCCACCAGATCGCCTCCGGCGGCGACCTCTCAGACCTCGATTACTCCCAGCTTGTCAACGTCCAGGAGCTGGACATGAACTCCCCGCCGGGCGTTTTGGCGGTGGATCCACTGACCGCCGAGCTCACCAGCTTTCTCGCCGCCGTTCACGGCGGCCAGCCCCCGGCCGTCGATGGTCAGGCGGGCTTCGCCGCCGTGCAGGCAGCCGAAAGGGTCATCGACGCCATCCAGGCCCACCGCTGGGAGGGTCTTGCCCGCAAAGCCCCGCTCCAGACCGCCCTGAGCGCACCCTGATCCGCGGGCATCCGGCATTCGGTCATTCCTTCCCCCCCCTAGACTTCCGCCTTGGCCTTCGCTGACCTCATCCTCCTGCTCCTCCTGGGCGTTCTTCTGGCCGCCAGCGCGTTCTTCAGCGGGTCTGAAACCGCGCTCTTCAGCCTCTCCCAACACGAACGCAGACGCCTTCCGGCTGCGGGATTCCCCGGCGCCGCCGCGGCCTCCCTGCTCGACGACACCCGCAATCTCCTGATCACCCTGCTCCTGGGGAACATGACCGTCAACGTCCTGTTCTTTGTCATCAGCACGGTCTTGCTCTTCAACTTCCAGGAAAGGGCCTCTCCGGCTGCCCTCCTGCTGACAGTGCTGTCCCTCCTGCCGCTGTTGCTGATCATCCTTCTGGGTGAGGTGCTTCCAAAACTCGTCGCGTCCCGCCTGGCCCGCCGGTGGGCGCTGCTCGCGGCCATCCCCCTGACCCTGGTCCACCGCGGCATCACCCCGCTGCGCGCATTCCTCGATCTCGTGGTCATCGAACCATTGGCGCGGCTGATTGCCCCGTCCAGCCAGCCCCAGGTCTTCTCCACCCACGACCTGGCCTCGCTTCTGCAACTGAGTCTTCAGGAGGGCGTGATCGACCAGGCCGAGCAGGACATGCTTCAGCAGGTGCTGACCCTCTCAAGCCTCAAGGTCCGCGACATCATGACCCCCCGCGTGGACATCCACGCCTTCGACCTCGACGATTCCCCCGCCGAACTGGACACCGTCATCCGCCAGTCCCGGCACAGTCGCATCCCCGTCTATCGTGAGGACCTCGATCACATCCAGGGCGTCCTCTACGCCCGTCAGGTGCTGCTTCGTCATCCCAAAACCCGCGCTCAGCTTCGCGCGCTGGTGCGCAACATTCGCTTCGTCCCGCTACTGCAGCGCGCCGACTCCCTCCTGATCGAGTTCCGAAAGACCGGGACCACCATGGCCATCGTCGTCGATGAGTTCGGCGGGACCGCCGGCCTCATCACCCTGGAAGACATCGTCGAACACATGGTCGGCGACATCGCCGCCTCCCACGAACCCAGGCCCGACCCGCCCGTCGCGCCCCTGGCGCCAGGCCGGTGGCGCGTCAACGCCGACCTCTCCATCCACGAGTGCGCCCGCAAGATCGGTC
>JBGTFI010000420.1:0-2341 GCA_041747335.1 Phycisphaeraceae bacterium
CATGCCCTCGCGAAGCGTGGGCATGTGGCCGCCGGTTTCAACATCCCGCCGCTATAATCTTGCGTTCACTCAACTTCAACAATCTCACACTCTCGAACCTCATCGCTCGGACCCGTGCATGATGCTGCTGATGATGATGATGACGCTTCGAAACCCCATCTCCGGATCGATCGCGTGGATCACACGCGGCGGCGCTCTCTTGATCGCATGGCTGATCCTCGCCCTGCCCGGTCTTGTGCGCGCCGCGGAGGACGCGGTGGACTTCAACACGCGAATCCGCCCGCTCCTCTCCGATCGCTGCTACGCCTGTCACGGGCCGGACGAGGCCGACCGCAAGGCCGGGCTTCGTCTGGATGACGAACGCGCCGCCAAGGCCCCCCGCGACAACCGGCCGCGCGCCATCACGCCGGGCGATCCCTCAGATAGCGAAATCCTCCGCCGCATCACCTCCAAAGATCCCGATGAGGCCATGCCCCCGCCCCAAGCCAAGCTCCCCCCGCTGACCGATGCGGAGGTGGACCATATCCGCCGGTGGATCAAAGAGGGCGCGCCGTGGGAGAAGCACTGGTCGTTCGTGTCGCTGACGAGCGTCGAGCTGCCCGCGGTTCAAGATGAAAGCTGGCCGCGCGGACCGATTGACCGGTTCGTGCTGGCGCGTCTGGAGGCGGCCGGCGTTTCCCCCTCGCCCGAAGCGGAGAAGGAAAAGCTCATCCGCCGGGTGACCTTCGACCTGACCGGCCTGCCGCCGACGGTCGAGGAGGTCGCCGCGTTCCTGGCCGACGAATCGGCTGACGCCTATGAAAAGGTCGTCGATCGCCTGCTGGCCAGTCCGCGCTTCGGGGAGCGGATGGCGGTGGAGTGGCTCGATGCCGCCCGCTACGCCGACAGCTACGGCTACCAGGTGGACAGCGAACGCCCCACCTGGCCCTGGCGCGACTGGGTGATCAAGGCCTTCAACGAGAACCTGCCGCACGACCGATTCATCACCTGGCAGGTCGCCGGCGATCTTCTTCCGGGCGCGACGGATGAGCAGATTCTCGCCACCGCGTTCAACCGCCTGCACGCCCAGCAGAATGAAGGCGGCAGCACGGAGCTTGAGTTCCGGACGGAGTACGTCGCCGACCGCGTCAACACCTTCGGGGCGGCGCTGCTGGGGTTGACGCTCGAGTGCTCGCGCTGCCACGACCACAAGTACGATCCGATCTCCATGAAGGAGTACTATCAGCTCTTCGCGTTCTTCAACAACATTGATGAATACGGGCTGAACTCCTACTTCACCGACGCCACGCCGACGCCGACGCTGCTGCTTCAGAACGATGAAGCAAAGCGCGCGATCACCCAGGCGCAGGAATCGATCGCGCAGGCGGAGAGAGAGCTTTCCTCGGTTCGCGAAACGCGGCGCGAGGCCTTCGAGGCGTGGCTGGCGTCGAAGTCGTCGGAGGCGGCGATCCCCGGGCGCATCGGGCACTTCCCGTTTGATGAAGTCGTCGAAGGAAAGCTCGCCAATCTCCAGAACCCCGAAAGCCCCGCGACGACCACGGCGGAGAACAGACTCGTCCCCGGCAGGTTCGGCCAGGCGATCCGTCTAACCGGCGATGACCCGGTCAAGACCTCCCTGGGCAACTTCACCCGCAACGATCCATTCTCCGTGAGCCTGTGGATGCACACGCCGGAGTACAAGGAGCGGGCGGTGGTCTTTCATCGCTCGGGCGCGCGGGAGGATGCGGGCAGCCGGGGCTATGAGCTGATCATCGAGGACGGCCGGCTCAGCGCCGCGCTCGTCCACTTCTGGCCGGGCAACGCGTTGCGCGTGAACACCCTCGAGGTCATCCCGATCAACAAGTGGCTGCACGTGGCCGTCACCTGGGACGGCTCCAGCAGGGCCTCAGGCCTGCGCATCTTCCTTGACGGCAGGCCGGCTGAGACCCAGGTCATCCGCGACAACCTCTTCAAGAACATCACCGGCGGCGGGGGCGACCACATCGCCCTCGGGGAGCGCTTCCGCGATCGCGGCTTCCGCGATGGTGTGGTCGATGAGCTCCAGGTTTTTGAGCGCGAGCTGACCGCTCTGGAAGTCGCCCACCTGCAGGACGGCCAATCGCTTGCCCAGACGATGACCACACCGGTGGGTGAACTCTCGGACGAACTTCGTGAGGCCCTCTTCGACTACTACCTCGCGACCGTCGATGAGCACGCGGCCAAGAAGCGAGAGACGCTTCGGCAGCGCCGGCAGGAGCGCAGCAAGCTGATCGACGGTGAACGGGAGATCATGGTCATGCGCGAGCTGGACCCGCCGCGCCCGACCCATCTGCTGCTGCGCGGGGCGTACGATGCGCCCGGC
>JBGTFI010000421.1:0-2320 GCA_041747335.1 Phycisphaeraceae bacterium
ACCATGCCCCCCGCGTGCCCGCCCACGAACTGCTCCAACCCATCGACCTGACGCTTCCCGGCCTCCCCGAGGCGCTCGAGGGCGTGCGCATCGCGCACATCAGCGACCTGCACGTCCATCGCCCCGCCCGGCGCTGGGAGCGCCTGATCGAGTTGGCCAGCGCCATTGAGTGCGACCTGGCGCTCTTCACCGGCGATTACATGACCTACAGCCGCCACGAACAGGCGGCCGTCGACGTCCTGGCGCGTGTGGCCGACGCGGTTCGGCCGCAGTATGGACGTTACGGCGTGTTCGGCAACCACGACTCGGCCACTCTTAAGCGCCTGGTCCAGGAGGCGGACCTGCCGATCCGCTGGCTCTCCAACGCTGGGTATGCCCATCCCGAGCTGCCGCTGGACCTCCTGGGCGTGGACACGACCAAAGCCCGCGACAGCGACCCCTTCCGGGCGCTGCTGGACATCCTCCGCACGGATGCTGGCGGGGTCTCAGGCACCGCGCCGCCGGACGGGAAGCGTCTGCGCATCCTGCTGAGTCACATTCCCAATCTGCTGCCGATCGCCTCGGACCTGGGGGTGGACCTCATGCTCAGCGGGCACACCCACGGCGGGCAGATGCGCCTGCCCGGCTTCGGCCCGCTCTACAACTCGACCGACCTGCCCCTGGCGTACACCACCGGCCTGCTGCGCTACGGCCAGACGCTCTGCTGCGTCACCCGCGGCCTGGGCGAAGTGCATCTGACGTTCCGCTTCTGGTGCCCGAGGCAACTGCCGATCTACACGCTGCGAAGAGGCGAGCCGGGCGGAGAGAATGTGAAAGGGATGCAGTGCGTGCGGAAGTGGTAAGGCGTGTTCAGGTAGGTCAGGCCTTGGCCTGACGGATTGATCCGGTATGGCTATAGTCTCCAGAATGACCCGCTTTCAATGCCTAAAGTATATGGTTGTATGCGTTGGACTCATTGGGTTCTCCACGTACGCCCTCGGCGCGGTCTTCAATGACGGCGGACCACACGTCATAGATCAGCCGTTGGATGAAACGGTGCAGGTCCGGGATGCCGAGTCCGGCGTGGCCACCACGATTCGGATTGAGCAGGACGGATCGCTCACCATGCTCACAGAACTATTCGGCCAAAGCCAGGCTGAGATCGCGGGCGGGTCAATGGTGAGTCTCCGCGGGTATGACCAATCGCGCGCACGGCTCATATCCGGTGAGATGCTTACTTACACGGAACTCCATGATTCGGCATCCTTCATAATGGATGGAGGTGAGCTGTTCCTTCTGCACATGCTCAACGACAGTTACGCGGAGATTCACGGCGGCGTGGTCATCACCGACTTCACACTCTTTCAACGGGCGTCCATGCTGGTTACGGGAACCAACACGGGACGGATCAACCTCTACAATGATTCCACCGCGACGCTGCTCGGAGGAACCATCCGGCAGGGAATCGTGGGTCACGACCAAGCTTTATTTGAACTCGTGGCGGCGCGAGTCATTCTGAATGGTGCAGAAGCTGACTCAGGGTCGCTCCTGACCGGAAGTGGACGACTGCACGTCACATGGCTTGACCGCACGACCACGGCCTTCGACTTCGAATTGAACGACATGGCCGCCATTCATTTCGTCCCCGAGCCGGCGAGCGCTCTGTTGTGGGGAGTCGGGTTGCTCGCAGCGATTCGGAGAACAAGACCGGCCGCGTAGACTTTGGCGTATTCGTGTCAGGCCGAGGCCTGACCTACGAGACTGACGGTTCGGCGCGCCGCGGCGCTTTCGTGTCAGGCCGAGGCCTGACCTACGGGACTATTCCCCCGTCCCCACCGCTTCCGTCGTCCCTGTCTGACCCCCGCGGGCCTTGGCGAGCAGCTCTTCAATCAGCGGACGCAGCGCCGAGGTCGGGATCGCGTAGCTCTCCGTTCGCCCGCCGCGAGCGATGTTCAGCCCCACCACTTTCCCCTCAAGATCCACCAGCGCCCCGCCGCACTCGCTGGGCGCCAGCACCGTGTCGTGCTGGAACGCCAGCGCGAACCCGGCGCTGCGCTTGCTCACCTCGCCCCCCAGACGGTTGAGGCGCTCGGCCCGACCGTCGGGGCTGCTGTCGTACACCCCCAGTGTCACGTGCAGCGTCAGCTTCTCCTTCCCGCGAAGCACCACCACCGCCACCTCCACGCCCGGCGAAAGCTCGCCCATTTCCTCGATCAGCTTCCGCCAGTTCGGGGTCGCCTGTTCGTTGATCGAGAGGATCACGTCATTCACCTGCATTCCCGCGGCCAGCGCCCCGCTCTCGGGCAGCACCTCCTGCACCAGCGCGCCCCCCTCGCCGTCG
>JBGTFI010000422.1:0-5837 GCA_041747335.1 Phycisphaeraceae bacterium
CCAGCCTGGCCGTCCACCAGGCGAACCCCGTCTGTTCATGACGCGACCAGCGATAGAGCGGATGGCCCCACTTCTGCCCGTCCGGACTGAACGCATCCCCCGGCACGCCCGAGACGTAGCCCGGCCGCCCGCGCGCATCAAGCTCAAAGAGGTCCCGATGCGCCCAGACATCGGCGCTGTCGAGGTTCACGTAGATCGGTGCATCGCCTATCAGCCCCACGCCGGATTGATGCGCGTATGCCCGCATGGCCTGCCATTGATGAGCGAGCACGCGCTGACAGAAGCGGTGGAAGGCGATCTCCTGCGCAAGCTCCCGCCGGGCGGCGCGCAGCGCCGACGCCTTGCGCATGCGAAGCGCCCCGGCCCACTGCCACCACGGCTTGCCCCCGTGCGCCTGCTTGAGGGCCGCGAAGAGCGCGTATTCCTCCGGCCATCTTGGCGCACCGACCTGATCGTCTTTCCCCTCATGGCGTGAAAACGCCAGCCGCAGGCGCGAATCGCGGAATACCGTCGTCGCCGCATAATCGACCGTATCGGCGGAAAGGCCCGCCGGCGGCACGAGTTCCTCTTCGGTCAGCAGCCCTTCTTCCCGCAGCGCATCGAGGTCCATCTGCAGCGGACTGACCGCGAACACCGAGGGCGAGTTGTAGGGGCAATCCCCCGGGCCCAGCGGCGTCACCGGCAGCATCTGCCACCAGCGTTGGTTGGCCGCGGCGAGAAAGTCGATGAACCGCCGCGCGCCACGCCCCACATCACCGCACCCGTAAGGCCCCGGCAGCGAGGTCGGATGGAGCAGCACCCCGCTCGCCCGGCGGCGAAGGGTAAACGGCGATTCAATGCGTGATGGGGAGGAGGCGCTCACACCCGGTCATCCGCCGCCGGTGGCCGCGCCGCGGGTTCAAGCTGGAACGACAGGTGGTACACCCCGTCCTCCAGGTCGCTCTGCACCGGCCCCTGGGCGCATTCGTGAAACAGGTGCAGCATCGGCGCGTTGTCGGCCATCACCTCGGCGGTGAACTTCATGATCCCCCGGTCGCGCGCCACGCGGATAAGCTCCTGGAAGAGCCGCGTCCCCAGGCCTTTGTGCTGCCACGCGTCGCGCACCACCAGCGCCAGCTCCGCCGAGTTCGTCGCCATGTCCATCGCGTACCGCGCCACCGCCACGATCATTTCCCCATCCCCGCGCCGCGCCACCGCCACCAGCGCCATGTCCGAGGCGTAGTCAATGTTCATGTATTCGAGCAGCCGGCCGTGCGGCATCGAACGCATCGTCTCGAAGAAGCGGTGGTAGACCGTGTCCTCCGAAAAGTCGTAGAACGCCTCGCGCATCATCTCCTCGTCCGTCGGGGCGAGCGGGCGGATGTGCATCACGCCGCCGTCGCTGAGCGTCACGTCGCTCTCGTACGCCTTGAGCTGAGGCAGGATGTACCCCGTCAGCGCCACCTGGTCGCGCGGGACGAAGTGAAGACGCCTGGCCTCCTCCATAAGCTTGTCTCGGAACTTGGGGTGCGCGATGTGAATCAGCGCGATCGCCCGGTCGCGGATGGTCTTGCCGTGCAGGTCGGCCGCGCCGTATTCCGTCACCACGTAGTGGACATCCCCACGGCTGGTCACCACCCCCGCGCCGGGCGAGAGCATCGGGGTGATGCGCGAGAGGGTGCCGTCCCTGGCCGTCGAGGGCAGGGCGATGATGGGTTTGCCGTCCTTAGAGCGCGAGGCCCCGCGGATGAAGTCCACCTGCCCGCCGATCCCGCTGTAGAAGTAAGCTCCCAGCGAATCGGCGCACACCTGCCCCGTCAGGTCCACCTGCAGCGCCGAGTTGATCGCCACCATCCGGTCGTTCTGCGCGATGCGAAACGGGTCGTTGGTGTACTCGGTGGGGTGCATCTCGATCATCGGGTTGTCGTCGATGAAGTCGAACAGCCGCCTGCCGCCCATCACGAAGCTCGCGACGATCTTGCCCGGATGAATGGTCTTGCGGGCCCCGTTGATGACGCCCTTCTCGACCAACTCGATCACCCCCTCGGCGAACATTTCGGTGTGGATGCCAAGATCCTTCTTGTCCCCCAGAGCCGCGAGCACCGCATCCGGGATCGTGCCGATGCCCAGCTGAAGCGTCGAGCCATCATCGATGAGGTCGGCGATGAACCTGCCGATGCTCGTCGCCACCTCATCGGGCTTTCCGTGGTCGGTCTCGAGGATCGGCTCGTCCACCTCCACCACCGCGTCGAAGCGGTCGGCGTGGATGAAGCAGTCCCCCAGCGCTCTGGGCATCCGGCGGTTGACCTCCGCGACGACGAAACGGGCGCACTCAGCCGCCGACTTCACCACGTCCACCGACACCCCGTAGCTGCAATACCCGTGTTCGTCCGGCGGCGAGACCTGGATCAGCGCCACGTCGATGGGCACCTTGCCGCTGCGAAACAGCCGCGGAATCTCCGAGAGGAAGATCGGGGTGTAGTCCGCGCGGCACTCGCGGATCGCGTCACGCACGTTCGGGCCGATGAAAAACGCGTTGTGCCGGAAGTGGTCGGTGAGCTTCACGTCCACGTAGGGCGCCACTCCGAGGGTCAGGATGTGGATGATGGGGTTGTCCGCCAGTTCCGGGGCGCGCTCGACCAAGGCCCGGACCAGCGACTGAGGCTCGGCGCAGCCCGACCCTATGAAGACGCGCTGACCGCGCCGGATGGTTCCCACGGCGCGCTGGGGAGAGGTTACTTTGGTCGCGTAGCGCGACGCCCACGCGCCCTGTGTGGCGCGGGGGATTGCGGCAGCCGACGCATCGCTCACCGTTGTCATTGCGGGCCTCCGGCACGCGGACCCGACCGACGACGCCGGGCAACCGACGCCCAAGAGACATTATACCCCGAAAATCGACCACCTCTTCCAGGTTTGGACACCTACCCCCCAATGCCGCCCGCCTTCGCCGCCTCCGTGGACGGCCCGCCCGTGGCGGGTCGCCGCGCTACCGCGGCGCTGATTGATTTGGACTGGGCCCCCTTGGCGCCCCGGCCGGCACCGATCAGGAGGATCTGTGCCGCGATCGCGATGGAGCTGTACGTCCCGACGATGATCCCGGTCATCATCGCGAACGCGAAGCCATGCACCCCCGGCCCGCCCAGCCAGTAGAGCGTGAAGATCGCCAGCAGAGTCGTCCCCGAAGTGAGCGCCGTGCGGCTGATCGTCTGGTTGATCGAGTCGTTGATGATCTCCGGCGTGGCTGCGGCCAGGCGGCCGCGGTTCTCGCGGATGCGGTCGAAGACCACGATCGTGTCGTTGAGCGAATACCCGACGATCGTGAGGATCGCCGCGACCAGCACCAGGTCGATCTTGAAGTCCGACAGCAGCAGGAAGCTCAGCCCCCCCGCCGCCTCGTAGACCATCCCCGCCACCGCGAGGCACCCCAGGGCGATGGTCACGTCATGCACGAGCGCCGCGATGGCCGCAAGCCCGTACCGCAGCGAACCGAACCGAAACCAGATGTAGACCACGACCGCGAGGAGGCTCAGCCCCATGGCCACGATCGCCTGCTGGGTCATGGTCCTGGAAACCTGGCTGGAAAAGTTCGTGATGCTCCCCAGGCTGGTGTCGCGCAGCATCGCGTCGCGCACGAGGTTCCACTGGGTGTCCGCGAAACCGCCCTGAATGGTGAACTCCTCGGGGCTTTCGAGGTAGTTTGTCGTCGTGTCCCGCACCAGCACCACCAGCGACTCGTAACGCGAGGCCCCGTCCTCGGCGCGCCCGGGCGCAAGCTCCAGCGGGACGACCTGGTACTGCCGCGTTCCGGGAATCCCCTCGTACTGCGCCTGCGAGCGCATCCGGCGGAGGCGCGTCTCGAGCTCGTCGAGGGTGATCGGTTCGCTGAGATCCTCGAGCACGATCGCCACCCCGCCCAGGAACTGCGACGTGTCCGTGTCCACGTCCGGGCGGTTGATCACATCCCCCAGGCGCGGCTCGCGCACCATGTAAACCGGCGACTGCCTCACCGGTGGGGCGTCGACGTTCGCCCCCGCGCCCATGCCCTCGAACGAGATCACCTGAGTCGCGTCGAGCACGTCCTCGAACGCCTCCTTGATCGCCGCGCTCACCGTCGCGGTGTCCTGCTCGAGCGTCTTGACCGAAAACCCCGTCGCCTGCCCGTTCGCCGGTTCACCCAGCGCCACCAGGTTGGCGTTGGCGATCGCCGGAAGCCCCTTGGCCTGTCCGACCCGGGACAACCGCTCGCGCGCCTCGGCGATCGGAAGCGTCCGCGGCTGACCGTTCTCATCGCGCCCCAGGTCGAAGCTGACCTGCGTGCCGCTGCGGAACTCGATATCCAGGAACTCCTCGCCGCGCGTCCAGATGGCCGCGACGGCGGCGACCATCATCACCACGCTGATCGCGAAGAATCCACCCCGCAGACCGATCCAGTTGACATTCGGGCTGAGGAGCCTCCCCAGCGCCGGGACCACCGTCGGGAGCATGTGCAGCGTCCTGGCGCCCGTCAGATCCAGGTACACGTCGAAGATCAATCGCGTGCAGACCAGGGCCGTGAACATCGTCGCCAGGATGCCGATCCCCAGCGTCTTGGCGAAGCCGACGATCTCGGGCGTCGTGAAGTACCCCAGCACCTCGCAGGTGATCAGCGTCGTGATGTTGGCGTCGAGAATCGTCGTAAGAGCGCGCTCATACCCCAGGCGCACGGCCGTGCGGATGTCGGCCTTGCGCTCGATCTCCTCGCGAATGCGCTCGTAAATTAACACGTTCGCGTCGACCGCCATGCCGATGGTCAGCACGATCCCCGCGATGCCCGGAAGGGTGAAGGTGGCCTCGAACATGGCCATCACCCCCAGGATGGCGACCATGTTGGCCATCAGCGCGAAGTTCGCCACCAGACCGGCGAAGAGGTAGTACACCGCCATGAACGCCGCCACCAGCACCAGCGCCAGCACCGAGGCCCGCAGGCCGGCGTGGAGGTTGTCCTCGCCGAACTGCGCCCCCATGGTGCGCTCGGCCACCGGCTCGGGGCTGAGCGTCGCCTGGAGCGAACCGGCGTTGAGCGTCTGGAGCATGTAACGCATCTCCGCCGGCGCGAAACCGCTGGGGTTCGAGATCTGAACCGTGGTGGAAAGGGCGTCACGGATCGTCGGGGCGGACATCAGCTTTCCGTCCAGGATGATCGCCATCGGCCGCCCGATCCGCGAGGAGGTCATGCCGTGCATCAGCGCTCCGCCGCGCGGATCGAGTCGGAAGCCGATCGCCGGAAAGCCCGACTGATCGCTCGTGGGGTAGGCGCTCTGGATCGCCCAGTCCTCCTGCCCCATCACCATCCTCTCGCCGCGCTGGTTCGACACCAGCACGTAGATGTCGCCCGCGTACTCGCGCGCGATCAGTCCGCGATCGAGGAAATAGGTCGCCGGGTCGGCGCGCATCGCCTCGCGCTGCTGCGCCGAATCGGCGAAGCCCGTGTCCGGATCATCAACCCGGAACCAGCGGTATGGCTCGTTGATCCCCGCGAGCGGACCGCGCGTCCGCAGCCGCTCCCCGTACTCTTCCAGGTTCGGCACCGATCCCGGCTGGGCCGCGATGCGGAACTCCAGAATGCCCGACCCGCGCAGCAGCGCCTTGAGGTCGTTGGGGTCGTCGAGCGTGCCCTTGTACCGTTCGTACGCCGCCCAGGCCGTCGCCGCCTCCCGGATCGCCTCTTCCATGTCCGGGTGGTCGGCGATCAGCAGATCCAGGGCCTGCTCGCGCGGCGTCTTCTCGCCCGCTCTGGCGGCTCCGGGTGCGTTGGGCAGGTTCAACGCCGCGTCGAGCGCCGCCTCACCGAGATTGAGCGCTTCGATCCGCTGCCGGGC
>JBGTFI010000423.1:0-3641 GCA_041747335.1 Phycisphaeraceae bacterium
CGGCGATGGGCCGGGGCGGGCGGCGGGGCGGCCGCCGTCTAAGTCGCTGGTTTACTCGATGATGGAGATCACGACGCCCGATCCGACCGTCCTGCCGCCCTCACGCACCGCGAAGCGGGATTCGGGCTCCAGCGCGATCGGTTTGTGAAGGGTGACTTCCATTTCGATGTTGTCGCCGGGCATGCACATCTCGGCCCCGCCCAGGAGGTTGATCGACCCCGTCACGTCCGTCGTGCGGAAGTAGAACTGCGGCTTGTACCCGGAGAAGAACGGGCTGTGCCTCCCGCCCTCTTCCTTGGTCAGGACGTAGACCTGCGCTTTGAACTTGGTGTGCGGGGTGATCGACCCGGGCTTGGCGAGCACCTGACCGCGCTCGACGTCTTCCTTCTCGATGCCTCGCAGGAGGCAGCCCGCGTTGTCGCCGGCCTGACCCTGCTCGAGGGTCTTGTTGAACATTTCGACGCCGGTGACGGTCGTGTCCTGCGTCGGACGAAGACCGATCAGGGCGACCTTGTCGCCGACCTTGACCAAGCCGCGCTCGATACGCCCGGTGACCACCGTCCCGCGTCCCTTGATCGAGAACACGTCCTCGATGGCCATGAGGAAGTCCTTGTCGATCTCGCGCGCCGGCTCGGGGATCCAGGAATCCAGCGCGTCCATGAGATCCTGGATGCACTTGTTCTTGGCGGCATCCTCGGGGTTCTGCAGGGCGGGGAAGGCCGCGCCGCGAATGATCGGGGTGTCGTCCTCGAAGCTGTACTTGGCCAGCAGTTCCTGCACTTCAAGCTCGACCAGGTCCAGCAGTTCCGGGTCGTCGACCAGGTCCACCTTGTTGAGGAACACCACCAGCTTGGGGACGTTCACCTGGCGGGCGAGCAGCACGTGCTCGCGCGTCTGGGGCATGGGACCGTCCGCAGCCGAGACCACCAGGATGCCCCCGTCCATCTGCGCGGCGCCGGTGATCATGTTCTTCACGAAGTCCGCGTGACCGGGGCAGTCCACGTGGGCGTAGTGACGCTTGTCGCTCTCATACTCGACGTGCGAGGTGGCGATGGTGAGGATCTTGGTCGGATCGCGCCGCCCGTCGGATTCGGACGCCTTGGCGACCTCGTCATAGGGCTTGTACGTGGCCAGACCCTTCTTCGCCTGCACCGCGGTGATCGCCGCGGTGAGGGTGGTCTTGCCATGGTCGACGTGACCGATCGTGCCCACGTTCACGTGCGGTTTCGTTCGTTTGAATTCGCCTTTCGCCATCGGTGTGTAACCTCCGCCTTGTCGGCTTGTCCTGGGTCGGCCACGCCTTAGCCGGCCCGCCTGTGTTCTTCACGTTCACATCATTCCGTCTTGCCGGATGCCCAGGCGTCGGCGCCCGTCGGGGCAAGGACATCGGCCACTTCCAATCCACGTCGATCCGCCGGTGGAGCCCGGTCTGTACCGGGGCGACTGACGGGTCCGAACCTGACCAAACCGTCACCGGCGCGGTCGGACACCGCGCCGGGCGAAGGGGGTATCATAATCAGCCCCAAGGCGATCAGGCAAACGCGAGGCGGCGCCTCGCCGTCCTGTCACCGACCGCCCGGATGCGTCCCGCCCCTGCGGGGCCCTGGGGTCTCGATAAGCCACCCATGGGATTTGAACCCACGACCTCTCCCTTACCAAGGGAGTGCTCTACCACTGAGCTAGGGTGGCCTGTACGCCGCCGCCCGCCTCCCGGCGGGCATCCGTCGCAACAGCCCGCTCAGACTACATCGCCCCGGGCAGGTTGTCCATGCCTCGCGGCCGATCCCGCGCGCGGACATGCCCCACTTCCCCCAGGCCCGGCCGCGAACGCCACTCAAGACCGCTCGCGCATGAAGGAAACGGGAAGCCAACCATATCCCTCCTCAACCCACCGGTCAAGCTGGCTTTGCCTTGCGGGTAGCCCGCTGATACGATGCCCTCGGCAGGGAGGATCGACTCGTGAGCGGGAAACCCGACCGGCGCGCCGCGGGGGCGCGGACGGCCCAGAGGTGTGACACGCAACAGGCGGCTGCCGCATTGGAAAGGTTCCACACATGTACGAAAAAATTCGTGACTGGCTCATGCAGAATAACGCGGTCGCGACGGCCGGGGCCGTGACCATCCTGGTCCTCGCGCTCGGGGCGATCTTCCTCCAGCTCAAGGGGCCCAGCCGCCCCAGCGGCGACCGCAAAGCCTGGTTCTACGACCTGGGCACCGGCAAGCTGCTGATCCGCGACATCGAAGAGATTCCCCCCGTCCAGACCGACGGCGGGAACCTCGCGGTCAAGGCCTTCGTCTTCGCCTGCGGCGACTGCCCCAAGCTCTCCGAAGGGATGACCCGCGAGGAGGTCGAGAAGGCCGGAGCCTTCATCGGTTACTTCGAGACGTTCACGATCATGTCCAAGAACATGCAGATGGCGATGATCGAGGCCGCCAAGCAGGCCCAGGGCGCCCAGGGCGGCCCGGGGGCGGGCGCTCCCGCCATGCTCATGATGGGCGAAATGAAGATGATGGACCCTGGCTACAAGATCTCCGACTTCATCGCCCTCGACACCGCGGACAGCCCCATCGACTTCGATGACGACGAAGTCTGGTTCCAGGGCATGACCGCCGACGCACGCGACATCCAGCGGGCTATCCATGACAAGTGCCCCGACGGGAAAAGCCCCAAATGGTGCTCGCCCTATCGCTGAACCACCGGGCAAGAGCCCCCTTCGAACGCACCACCGCGATGAAGGCCAAACCCACGATCATCCCCCTGCGGCGGGCCTCCAAGGCCCGCCGCCTCCGTTTGACCGCGCCGTTCCTGATGCTCGCCGCGCTGCTCGCCGCGCCCCTCGGCTGTGCAGCGCCGAAGTACGAGAACCCCATCGGCGTCATCACCAACCGTGACATCGAAATCCCCTATCGCCAGGCGGCGATGCGACAGGCCCAGACCGAGTTCCGCGACGACCCCGCACGCATCAAGGCCCTCGAAACCCTCGTCTGGGATCGCGGACACCCCAACAGCATGAGGGTCATGGCCATCGACCAGCTCGTCGAATACGACGAGGCGGACTTCAAGGCCAAGGCCGCGCGCCGCCTTGGTCTGCTCGCAAGCTGGGAACCCCTCGAACGCATCTTCGAGGTCGCCATGGAACGCAACTGGGTGGACTTCACTCCCGTGGTCGTCCGCAACTACGCCCGCCGCGCTCCGGGCGTCGCCGATGCCGACCGCATGGAACGAAAGGTCATCGCGGCGCTCAATCCGGGAAAGACCGTCGAGCAGGTCGTGTTTGAGGTCTTCGCCGACAGCGACGACTCGGCCCAGGCCTCGGAGCAGACCGCCGCATGGGAGCTTCTCTGCCGCATCACCCCGGACAACGAGCTTCTTCCGCTAATCGCCCAGGCGCCGGCGACGACGCCGCTGGTAGCGGACCTCCAGGCCTGCGCCAAAGACCTCCACACCTTCCCGCGCAACCGCGAGGGCGTGTTGTGGCTTCACTACCTCCGCGATCCCGCCCAGCAAGGCTTCTGGGATCAGGCTCGCCAGGCGGTCGCGCGCCTCACCGACGAGCAGCGCCGCGGGCTGGAGCTGCGACACCTTCCGGCCATCATGAGGCTCGACAGCGCGACCCTGTCGCTCGACCGGGCCGCGCTCT
>JBGTFI010000424.1:0-6853 GCA_041747335.1 Phycisphaeraceae bacterium
ACCGTCCGCCACGCCAGCCACGCGCCGGCAGCGAACAGCATCGCCATCACCGGCCACCAGTACGCCCGGCTCGGCCCGGTCAGCGGGTCCGCCGTCAACCCCACCACGCCCACGCCGATGAAGTACGCCGCGGCCGCCAACATGCACAGCCCCATGACCTGCTTGAGCACCTCACTGGCCGGACCGGTGCGCGGCATGCGCTCGACCAGCTTCGGCCAGGCCGAAAGCACCATGTACGGCAGCGCCATGCCCCCGCCGATCGCCGCGAAGGTGGCGAGCGTGGTCGTGGGATGCTGCGTCGCCGCCCAGGCCGCCGCCGCGCCCATGAAGGGCGCGGTGCAGGGCGTCGAGAGCACCGCCGTCATCACCCCGAACCCGAACGAGCCGGTGTAGGAATCGTGCTTCGGATTGAACCGGTAAACCACCCGCGGCAGACGCACCGCGAACAACCCGCACATCCCCACCGCCATGGCCGCGATGATCACGCCCACGATGATCGCAAACGGTGGATACTGAAAAAGCTGGTTCGTGGCCGTGAACCCGCTCACCGCCGAGATCGCCACCCCCAGCCCCAACCAGAATGCCACCACCCCTGCCGACATCGCCGCTCCCAGCGCCAGACACCGCGCCCGGTTCCCCGCGGAGTTGCTCAGGCTCAGGATCTTCAGCGGAATCACCGGAAGCACGCACGGCGTGAAGTTCAGCAGCAGCCCTCCGAACGCCGCCACCAGGAGCAGCATCACCAGCCCCGCCGCCCCCGAAGGATTGAGCGAGAACGACCACCCGAACAGGTCGAACGTGATCAAGCCGTCCCCGGCCGCGCCCCGCGATGCGCCGCCTTCGGGCACCGCCGGCGTCTCAAAACCCGCCGGATCGAACCCGGCGAAAATGGCCTCGTGCTCGGCGTCGCGCGGTTCGGCTGTGTCCGTTCCGGGCGGAACCACCTCGATCACCGCCTCCAGCTCTGCCGTCTGCGGAAACAGGCAGGTGTTCGCATCGCACGCCTGATACCCGAACACCACCCGCAGCGTCGCCTCACCCAACGGCGCCTCCGGGCTGATCGTGACCGGAAGGTAAAAAACCGTCCTGCCCTCGTAGGAAAGAATCTCCTGCGATTTTTCGCCGAACTCGACACGCACCAGGTGCGGCCGGGGAAACTGCGCCGCCGCGAGCGTGAAGCCCTCGGGAGGGCTAGGGACTTCCAGCGTCGTCGGAATCAGGAAGCTGAAGTCCTCGGGGATGTCCGCCTGGCGCGGGTTGATGTGGAAGGTCGGGGCGATGTCCGCGATGACCGCCAGCACCCTCTGGCTTCCGGGGGTCGCGGTGGGGGAGGACCAGACCGCGCGGACGGTGACGACCTCACCCACCCCCTCGGCGGCGCTCGCTGCGGGCGCGAGCAGGGTTGGCTGCGCCCCCGCGCCCGTGGCCAAGCCCAGACAGGCGATGAGACAGAACCAGAACCGGCGCCATCGAACCTCGCGGGAAACGGGCATCAAGTCAGACCTCATCATGGTCGTGAACCGCCCTCATCTTACCTGGCGGGTAAGTGGGAGGGCGAACGGCGGGTGGCTGGGGCAGAGGCTCGGCGACGATCCAGCAGCTTGGAACACGGGGCGTGCCGTATCCGTGAGCACCAACCGGGAAGCCGCCGCTTTCATTCCCGCCGGTATTGCAGCCCGGTACGGGACGTATCCGATAACACGCAAGGCGCGCTCCAGTCCGCACAGTCAGCCCGCGCGCCTGGTCCCTTATGAACCCAACCCATGGCCGACCTGCTCGACCAGAACGAGATCGACGCCCTGCTCGCCGCCGTCGAGTCCGGAGACGCCGCACAGGCTGAGGGCGGCAAATCCTCCATTCAGATTTTCGCCGCTTCCGGGGGGCAGCACCCCGAAGCCGAAGTCCGCCCCTACGACTTCAAACGCCCCGAACGTGTCAGCAAAGACCAGATGCGCGCCCTTGAATCCCTCCACGAGGGCTTCGCCCGAAGTTTCGGCGCGTTGATCTCCGGGTTCCTGCGCACGATCATCGAGGTCAACGTCGCCAGCATCGAGCAGATGACCTTCAGTGAGTTCACCCACTCCCTGCCCAATCCCACCTGCTTCACGCTGCTGAGCGCCGATCGCCTCGAGGGCAACCTCTGCCTGGAAATCAGCCCGCTGATCATCTACCCGATCATCGACCGGCTGCTCGGCGGCTCGAACGCGGACCTGTTCATTCCCCAGCGCCCGCTGACCGCCATCGAGCTGCGACTGGTGACCAAGATCATCGACCGCGCCCGCACCGCCCTGGGCGAGGCGTGGGAAGCGGTGATTCCCGTGAAGTTCGCGCTGCAGGACACCGAATCCAATCCCCAGCTCGTCCAGATCGTCCCTCCCAACGAAGTGGTCGTGGTTGTCGGCTTCGAACTGAAAATGGGCGCTCGAGCGGGCACCATGAGCCTGTGCATCCCCTACAACGTCATCGAGCCGGTCATGGACAAGCTCAGCAACCAGACCTGGGCGGCCTACAAACGCAACCGGCGCGACGAAGCCCTGCGCAACCGCGTGGTCAAACGCGTCAAACCCGCGAAGCTCACCATCACCGCCCTCCTTGCGGACACCACCATCACCATCGAAGACCTTATGCGCCTGCAGGTCGGCGACCTGATCCTGACCGACAAACCCGCCAGCTCGCCCCTGGCGCTCATGGTCGGCGACCGCCGCAAGTACCTCGGCCACCTGGGCCAGTTCAAGGGCAACCGCGCCTTCAAGGTGCAAAGGCCGCTGACGCCCAGGGACAGGGTGTGAGGGGGCGGTGAGTGTGCCGATTCACGGATCCAGTGTGAGCAGAACTCGGAATCCTTCCTGCGTGAAGTGACGGTCGGAGGTCAAAGCCTCATTAATCTTCTCACGTTCCATGGTGTCCATCGAGATGCAGTCTGTCAGGGAATACTCCTTGTCCGCGCGCGCGGCGAAATAGCGGATACCGGCCCGGAGCGTTTCTCGTGTCTGAGGGATCACTTCGACGTTCGGGTTCTGCATGAGTTTCTCGGCGAACCTGACCGCTATGCGCCTTCCCTCTGAACCCTTGTCACGGAAGTGGGCGAAGAACTCGACGAGTACCTCATCCGTCGTCACCAGTTGACATGGGCCCAATTCGCGCGATTTCCGCTGAGCGACTTCATGCAGACCGTCCCTTGGACTTGCCAATGCGATCCAGTAGGCGGTGTCGGCGAATACCCGTCTCATCGTGGACGCTTGGGCGAGCCGTAAGTGTAATGGTCATGCTGCTCGGCGCCATCCACCGGGAGCCGTTCGACCAGTTCGGGAGACATGGTCTTTGTGATCTCCTCAAACTCTTCCCAGATCGGCTTCGCAGCCGGATCGTGCGGAATCTCCCCCGTCGGCAGGAGCGTCACTTGGTCGACCCGGAGAATCTTCTGCAACTGTCCCTCTGGTGAAAAGCGTCCCCGCCCGCGCACTCTGATCTTTGCGCTCTCGTGATCCTCCAGAGCGGCGAGAATCGACTTCTTGTCGGCCTGTTCAAACTGCGCTTCGACCTCCTTGCCGTCCGGAAGCTCAATGCCCATGCGGGGGCGATTCACCCGCGCCATGTTCACCGCTCCCACCACGTCGATCTCATCCTCGTAGGCTGACGCAGCACGCTCCATGAGCCTGCCGCGGCTCGTCGCGTCATACTTCGCAACGGGCTTGTCCTTCGCGCCCAGTTCAATCCATTCATCGCCGCGCAGCGACTTCCCGTACTCGTCGAACTTCGCCAGCAGCGGCTTGGGAAACGCATCAGGCAGGCGATCATTCCGCTCTGCCGCTGTGACCACGTCGCTCACCAGCTCAACGGCCAAGTCCAGTTCGTCCGGCTCCTGGCCGAACAGCGACTCATCCTCGACGCACACGACCCGTTCCAGGGGGACAACCGTGCTGCCCGGCTGGATACTAAAGAAACGCAGCCGCAATGATGCCTCAAAATTGGGAGGAAGGTTCTTTCGCTCGGGATGCGCCCGGCGCCACAGTTCCTTAGCAACCTCGGCCAGAAGATCCTTATAGCGCACCAACTCCCCTACCACGTCCACATCCAAGCCGTGGTCCTCGAACCGCCCCCCTTTGAACGCGTGATTGACCAAAAACCGATGCCCGATGCCCACGATCAACCCCCTTTCTCCGGCTTCATCGGCGGAGTGTGCTCCGGAGCTTGAACCGCCGCCCACCGGATCATTGTAGGTCGACGCCGAGGGATCGAGCTTTCCACCCCCTCACCTCCCCTCAAACCCACGGATCGCCGCGCCCGGCTCCATCTTCACCCCTGCCGCCATCAACTCCGCTTCGATCGCCTCCAGACCCGCGCGCGTGTCTTCCTCGCTCACGTAACCCATGTGGCTGATGCGGAGAATCCTGTTCTTCCAGCTCGCCCCTCGCCCGTCCTGCCCCCCGGCGATGTGAATCCCGTGACGCTCGCGCAACGCCGCGCGGAACTTCGAATCATCCACGCCGTCGGGGTAAAACGCCCCGGTCACCGAATCGCTCGGTGAATCCGCGATCAGCTTCAACCCCATGGACATGAACGCCGCTCGCGTCCCGGCCGCAAACGCGCTCGTGCGCTTCCACACGTTCTCCAGCCCCTCGTTCTCAATTATCTCCAGCGCCACCCGCTGCCCGCGGATCAGGCTCACCGGCGGCGTGAACGGAACATCGTTCTTCTTCCAGCCCTTGAGCCACCGCCGAAGATCCAGGTTGTAGTACCCTCCCGGCGCGACCTCCTCCAGACGCTTTTGCGCCCGCTCGCCCAATCCCACAAACCCCAGCCCCGGCGGAAGCATCAGCGCCTTCTGCGATCCTGTCACGATCACATCCACCCCCCACGCATCCATCTCCACCGGCAGAGCGCCCACGGCCGTGATCCCGTCCGCGATCAGAAGCGCGTCGGTCTTGCTCACAATTTGAGCGATGCGCTTGAGGTCGCTGGCCGCGGCCGTCGAAGTCTCCGAATGCACCACCGTCACGATGCTGACATCATGGTTGTCCCGCAACGCCTGCTCAATCACCTCCGGACTCGCCCCCTCGCCCCAGGGGACGTTGAGCTTGATGTTCTCCTTCAGTCCCAACGACTCGGCGTAGGCGTCATACACATCCTGCCAGCGCTCCCCGAACTTCCCCGCCGCTACGGTGATGACCCTGCTCCCCGGCCGGGCGAGCGAAATCTGAGCCGCCTCGAACGCGGTGGTCCCCGAACCGGTGATCGTCAGCACCGGCTGCGTGGTGCGAAAGACCCGCTGAAGGCGCTGCCCGACCTCCGCGAAGATCGCCTGGAACTGCCTGGTGCGGTGGTGGATGATCGGAAGCGCCATCTCCTCCAGCACCGTCGGGGGAACCTGCGTCGGGCCGGGGGTGAGAAGTCGCTGCTTAAGGGCGGTGGTGGCGGTCATGGTGCTTTCTCAGGAAGAATCACATTCCGGGGGTTGGACCGGGGGTTGGACCGGGGCTTGGGCCGGGGGTTGGACGGGCGAGTGTAAGCCAGCCCGCCGGTGCGTCAAGGAGCAAACTTACCACCGCCCTGCCAGGATCAACACTCCCAGAAGGATCAGCACCACCACCGTGACCACCCGCCAGAACCCCGCCTTCGTCCGCTCCTCCCGTTCCCCCCGCCCGGCCCAGCCAAAACCCTCCTCCGGCAGGTCCAGCCCGTCATACTCGATCTCGTCGGACCATCCGGTCTCTTCATCCGCCCCACAATGCGGACACGCCGCCGCCCCCCGCTCCACGGGTTCACCGCAGCTCGGACACGGAAAACGCAGATGTCGGGCCGATCGTCGGCGGGGCATGGGGGGATTGTAGTTGGGGGCGGCGGCGGAGTGAGAGATTTGGGGATGGCCTTGAGACGGGCTATCATATCGGAGGCACTGCTTCGTTCGCTGCCTGCGGGATGCCACCTCATCGGCCCAGGGAAGTCACCCTCGATGAATACCAGCATGGTCAAGACCGTCGGGTTCGCGTGTCTGGCGATCGGATTGATCGCACTGTTCGTCGCGATCGAGCGGTATCAGGCCAATGCTTCGGAAGTCGAGGCCTTCAATCAGATGCCGATGGCGCGGTTGCTGACCGGCGGGGAAGAGATTCAGCCGGCAACGCCCACGATCACCAAGTATGCCCTGTTGGTTGCGATTCTCTCGCTTGGGGGCGGGGGCATCTGCCTTTACCTGGTCTACGGGCAAGCTCACTTTGAGGAAGATGATGAACCGGCGGCGCAGTCCCCGACCGCCCCCGATCAGGCAGGCACTCCATGAGCACCAGCCTCCGCCTACTGTTCAGCATCACCTGGCCGATGGTGCTGGGCGCGCCGTGCGACCTCCAACTCCCTGAAGTACGTGCATAAACTCTCCGACTCCCGGATACAGCGGAATAACCGCTCCTGGCGGAAGCCCAACGATTTCGAGGCCGGAACAAACTCGCGCCCTAGAGTCTGGACGAACTCATACACCACCCCAAGATGCTCATCAAGGAACGAATCAACCCACGCGGGCGGGACGTCTGATAGATTCCACCTGGCGGGGAATCCCATCGGTTCCAGGTAACTTCGAAGAATCTCCTCGAGCTCGGCCATGTCGACGTCTTGAAGGCGATCGTGTTCCGCGGCGATCGTACTCACAATGGCACATTCAGTCGCCCAGACGACCGGCCACAGATGCTCGTCGTATTGGCAATCCCTAAAGAAGGCCCAGAACATCGATCGAGCTCCGCTGTCCTCCGAGGGCTTGGTTGGATCGTCACAGTACACCCATGATTTTACCGCCAATCTTCCGTAACTGACACACCTCCGCTCCCTCACGGTCGCGGCTCGCTGGGGAACGCTCGCTGAG
>JBGTFI010000425.1:0-2426 GCA_041747335.1 Phycisphaeraceae bacterium
CCCGCATCCGGCGCCGGGTCGCCAAGTCGCGCCGTCAGCGACGCCTGCCCCGGCAGGCCTGTCCAGACGCCGGCGTTGTTGAGAAGGTCCGCACCGACGCCGGTCAGGGTGGAGTTGAATGTCACCTGTCCGCTGTCGGACACAAGCACGTTTGAGAAACTCAAGAATTCAAGCCCATCGGTCCCCGGTGCTTCGTCACCTCTTACCGCGACGACTTCCAGTGCGCCCGGCGCGCCCGCCCAGATGCCCACGCTTTGCGTGAAGGGCGATGACCGCCGCGTCGAGCTGATGAAGGCGACCTCGCCGGCGTTGTTGATGACCGGCGGGGAGAGGTGGCCGGCAAAGGTGAAGTCCGGCACACCCGGCGCGGGTCCGTTGGAGGTTGTCACACGTGTCAGGATGACCTCCGCCCTGGAAACCTCGGCCCCTTGCGTCCAAGCCAGAACTCCAGCGCACACACACAAGCCCATCGCCGTGCGTCCTCGGGGCATGCTCCTTGGCATCATTTCTCCTTCCGGTGATGTTTATCGAACGATCGGAGGAAAGGGGACGAGCCTGGAAACGCCCATTCCCGACGCGGTTCGATTGTAGGCCCGAATCGGCACTGGGGTCAAACGAATCGGTCAGGTTGGCAGGGCCAGCGCCTATGACATCGGGGTGGCTTCGGTTCGCCCGGGTGGCCGAGTCCTCGAGCGCGCCCCAGCCACCCAGCCGCCTTTGACGAATCTGCCTGAATCACTAGAATCGCGGTCCTTACGGGTCGGCGAGGTGTTTCGTGCGCCGGTCGTCCCAGGGCGTGCGTGGCTGCGGACCAGCCCCACTGGCGGGTGCCTGGAAGTGGGCCGGGGGCGAGAATGGCCGGCCGGTCGGTCCGGATCGGCCTGGGGATCCCCCTTTTCCACGTCCTCGGCAGGTTTGCCCTCCACCTTGGCGCGGGACGACCGCCCGCCGCCGACTCCTCCACCCTGTACCCCTGTTGCGTCCCACACGAGAACGAGCCATGACTGTCATGACCAAGAAGGCCCCCGCCCCGAAATCCAACAGCAAGCCCGCCGCCGGGAAGATGATCTTCTACTTCGGCAAGACCCGCACCGACGGCGACGGCAAGATGAAGCAGCTCCTGGGCGGCAAGGGGGCGAACCTCGCGGAGATGACCTCCATCGGGCTGCCGGTCCCCCCCGGCTTCACCATCACCACCGAGGTCTGCGACCGCTACTACAAAGAAGGCCGAAAGCTCCCCAAGGGCCTGCACGAGGAGATGGTCAAAACCCTGGCCGTCCTGGAGAAGGAGTTGGGTAAGAAGTTCGGCGACACGGCCAACCCGCTGCTGGTTTCCGTCCGCTCCGGGGCCGCGGCCTCGATGCCGGGGATGATGAACACCATCCTCAACCTCGGCCTGACCGACCAGTCCGTCCTGGGCCTGGCCCGCGCCACCGGCAACGAACGCTTCGCCTACGACGCCTACCGCCGGCTGATCAATATGTTCGGCGATGTGGTCATGGGTGTTGATCATCACTATTACGAAGAGGCCTTCGACGAGATCAAGCTCAAGTACGGGGCGAAGGTGGACAACGACGTCCCCGCCAAGGGCATGATCGAACTGTGCGAGGCCTACAAGGCGATCTATCACAAGCACACCGGGGAGAAGTTCCCCCAGGATCCGGTCAAGCAGCTCGAGCGTTCGGTCGAGGCCGTCTTCAAGAGCTGGATGACGCAGCGCGCGGTGCGCTACCGCCAGGTCGAAGGCATCATCGGGCTGCTGGGCACGGCCGTGAACGTCCAATCGATGGTCTACGGCAACATGGGCGACGATTCGGGGACGGGTGTCGCCTTCACCCGCGACCCCTCCACCGGCGAGAACAAGTTCTACGGCGAGTTCCTCGTCAACGCTCAGGGTGAGGATGTGGTGGCGGGCATCCGCACCCCCCAGCCGGTCTCCGAAATGCCCAAGTGGAACAAGGCCGTGCATAAGCAGCTTCTCGAGATCAAGGACAAGCTTGAGAAGCACTACCGCGATGTGCAGGACATCGAGTTCACCATCGAACGCGGCACGCTGTACATGCTCCAGACCCGCACGGGCAAGCGCACCGGCGCCGCGGCGGTGAAAATCGCCTGCGACATGGTCAAGGAAAAGCTCATCGACGAAAAAACCGCCGTCAAACGCATCCCTGCGGGCGACCTGACCCAGCTTCTGCTGCCGAGCTTCACCGCGCAGGGCAAGGCCAAGGCGACGGTGCTGGCGCGCGGGCTTCCGGCCTCGCCGGGCGCTTCCGTGGGCAAGCTCGCCTTCACCGCCGAGGAGGCCGTCGAACGCACCCACGCGGGCGAGGCGGTCATCCTTGTCCGCAAGGAAACCAGCCCCGAGGACATCGATGGGATGCACTCGGCCGTGGGCATCCTCACCAGCACCGGGGGCATGACCTCGC
>JBGTFI010000426.1:0-4276 GCA_041747335.1 Phycisphaeraceae bacterium
CGATGCGTTCCTTGAGCGGCAGCCGATCGTCACGTCGGCTGATGGGAAACCACAGGTCGTCGTTGTCAAAGTAACCCCGTCGGACGTAGGGATCGTCCTGGTAGTTGCGGTCATGGCCGGTGTCGTGGCTCATCACGGTCCCCTGCGGATGGAACCTGGCCCACGACCCGAAGGAGACAAGCTCAAAGGGCAGGTGGGTCAGGGTTTTGCCCGCCATCGGGCCGCTGACCGCTTTGAGATGCACCTGGGACCACAGCGCGTTGTCGGTGCGATCGTAAAGCAGGACGTTGGAGTTCCACAGCAGCCCGCTGATGCCGAATTCGAGGAGCTTGCCGTCGATGCGCCGACCCACCACCGAAACCGAATCGCACAGGGGGCAGTACAGGATCGCCACCGGCACGCCGCCGAGGGTGTCGTTGACCGCCTCGTGATAGGTGAGCACGCCCAGGGGGTAGGCACGGGACTCGCCGCCGACCGTCACGCCGACCACGCGGGCGGCGGGGGAAAGGAAGTCGGCCTCGCCCACCGACACTGTGTCGGGATTGGTAATGGAGGGGATGCCGTCCTTGGAGGGACCGCCGGCCTGGATTTCGTCGCGCGGGGCGCGGAGGTTGCTCAGATCGAACTGCCGCAGCAGTGCCTGTGCCCTGCTGGTGCGGGTGTCGGCGGCTGCGGCGACGGAGTCGGTCAACCCCACGCCGCTGATGGAAGGATGCGCGGCGATCAGCCAGTAGCGGTCGAGCGCGACGCCTAAGACGATGCCGGGGATGAAGAAGCACGCGGCCAGGAGGATGTCTTTGCGCATGGGAGGTTCTCGTGAAAAAGAGTGTGATGCCGAGGCATGGGCGCGCAACGGTCGCGCGGGCGCGATACGCGCCGGATGAGCGTGACGTGATCGTGGATGTCAGTGACTACGACCTGCTGGCAAGCAGGTTGGTTGCCGCCTTCTCGACCTGATCGAGCCGGTCGCCGACCAGGTAGTGAATCATGCCGCCGCTGCGCCAGATCACGATCGGGTGGGAGACGCCCTTGCCGTCGGATCTGTAGAGTCTGTTCTCCTCGATCGCCGGTTCGCCGTCGTAGGGAGCGATCCACAGGCTCAGCGCCTCAGGCTGGCCCTGGTCGGCATCTCCGATGGCGTGATACACCAGGTGAACGGCGCGCGAGCCGGGGATCGAGCAGCGTCCCAGCCCGTCAAAGCGGAAGCCGATGGCTGAGAGGTCCAGCGACGGCGCGAAGCGCTCTTTCCCGAAGTATTCACTCAGTGCCCCTGGAACCGCTTTGAGGTCTGAGGGGAAGACCGTTCGATCACTGAGCATGTCGAGGTACCGGCTGCAATCGAGGTGGCGCTGCTCGAACTGCCGCGCCTGGGTGGCGGAGACGAGGGAGACACCCTGCGTCAGGGGCGTGGCGTTGCGGGGGGGCTGCGGATGATTCAGGAGAAACACCCCCACCAGCACCGCCGCCGCCAGGCCCAGCGGAACCCATCTCCCGATTCTCGCAACCACTCCACCCCGCTGGGCGGCGCGGCGATCGCTCTGCGCTTCGCGCCTGGCCTGTTGCTCGATCGCCCGGCGCAGGGCGTCGGGGACCGGCGGGGCGTCCTCGCGCATCGCGCGATCAACCAGCCTGCGCATCCGCTGATGGTGCATCACCCGGCTGGTGGCGGCTGGGTTCATCTTCATGTGCTCGAGTACGTGAAGACTCTCCTGCACCTCCAGCTCGCCGTCGGCGAAGGCGGCCAGGTATTTGCGCATCTGCTTGTCGGAGGTCGGTTCGGTCATCACTTCGATTCTTCGACCAATCGGTCCATTTCAAACGTCCGGCTCATTCGGCGGCGTCCACGTGGATGCCCAGTTCCGTCGCCAGGTCCGCCAGCTTCTCCGAGAGGATGGCGCGGGCCCGGTAGAGCCTGCTCATCACGGTGCCCAGGGCCACGCCCAGCACCTCGGCCACCTCCTTGTACTTAAGCCCCTCCACCGCCCACAGAAGCAGGACCTCGCGGTAGTGAACCGGCAGCTCGGCGATGGCCCGCTTGAGACGTTCATCGGTCTGCTCCCAGTCGAGGCTCGAGAGATCCCAGCATGGCGCGGGGTGGTCGAGCTCCGAAGGGGCCGCATGGTGTTGCAGGTCTTCGGCCAGGCTGGGCTCACGGCGCTTCCTGTCCAGGCGGGTGTAGAAGGCGTTGTGGAGGATCTTGAAGAGCCACGGCCGTACCCCTTGCTGACGAAGCTCGAAGCTGTGCTCGGCTTTGAGGGCACGCAGATACGTCTCCTGAACCAGATCGGCCGCTTCATCCGGATGGCGCGCGAGGTGGAACGCCATCCGGTAGACGGCGTCGAGTTCGGCGACCGCGAGGTCTCTAAATGCGGGCATCGGCAAAGCCTGACTGCTCCCTGGGGATGTCCTGCCCATGCTAACCACCTGCGTGACAGGTTTATTCCTCGCCCCGCCTCCGACGACCGACCCGAAAAAACCCAATTCTAACGCGGCGGTCGCTGGGCCATCCGGGTAGAATGGGGGGCATTGTCCGGCCAGCAGGCCCTTTCGCGCACCTTCAGCAGGGACACATCATGATCCGCATCACCTGTACGATCGCTCTGACCGCGCTGATCGCCTCCTCCGCGCCATCCGCTCGCGCCGCCGAGGACGCCGGTCCGATCCACGCCTGGGCGTTCACCGTCGACCGCGTCGAGGGCAAGACCGTCCGCGCCCTGGTGGGGTTGGACGGCAGGCTGCACGGCCGGGCACGGGTGCATGCCGGTCCCGCGCCGGGGGGGCTTCGCCTGGACGGTGTGGACGGCTCGATGTTTCTCTCCGAGCAGAGCAACCTGCTGGACCTGCCCACCGCGGCGGTCTCGGCCGAGGCGTGGGTGAGGGTGGATCAGGCTCTGACCTGGGGCGGCATCGTCGGGGTCATCCGCGACAACGGCAGCAACGAGGCCGGCTGGCTGCTTGGCTACAGCGATCAGAGCTTTTCATTCGCCCTGGCGACCCAGGACAAGCGTGCGCTTACCTATCTCACGGCGGCCAAACCGTTCGAACTGGGCGCATGGTATCACGTGGTGGGCACGTACGACGGAAAAGAGCACCGGCTCTACGTCAACGGCGAGCTGGCGGCCAGCGAGGCCGTCCGAAAGGGCAAGATCACCTACCCGGAGGAAGGGACGTTCTTCGAGGTCGGCGCCTATCACGACAGCGACGAGTATTACCCCATGCGGGGGATGATCCACAGCGCCGCCGTCTACGACCGCGCGCTCACGGAGACGGAGATCCGCTCGCGGTATGAAGCGCTCAAGGACACATTTCCGGCAGTGGCGGAGGTGGCGAGCGCCGCTCAGCCGGACCTGGGGCCGTATGCCCAGTTCGACACCCCTGCGAGCGTGGTGATCCGCTGGCGCACGGCTGAACCGAGTCCGTCTTCCGTCCGATTCGGCGCGCCGGGAGACCTGGACGAGGTCTTCGGCGATGGGCAGATGCGCAAGGCGCACGAGGTGCGCATCACCGGGTTGCTGCCAAACCACAAGTATGAGTACCAGATCGCGCTTCACGAGGATGGGCGGGAAGTCGAGGCACGGGTCCACGGGCTGGACATGGCGTTCAACTACGCGGTGACGCCGGTGTCTCAAGGGCCGTCGCCCTACGGCGAGTACGCCGCTCCCGATGCGCAGCGGATCCTCGAAACCAGCCGGGCGCGCAAGGGCTATGCGCTGCTTCTGGGCGTGGCCGACGAGGGGGCGCTGGCGTATGAGCTTGCCAGGCAAAGCGACCTGATCGTGACGTGCATCGACACCGATGCGGCGCGGGTGAACACCCTGCGCCGCAGGCTCTACGAGGCCGGCGTCTACGGCACGCGCGTGACCGCGCGGCAGGTGGCCTCGTATGAAGCGCTGCCGTTCACAGGGCATTTCGCGAACCTGATCGTGGTGGGAGACACGCGCGCCGACGCGAAGGAGGCCTACCGCGTCCTGCGCCCGGCGGGGGGCGTGATGGTGGTGGGGCAATGGAGGGGGGAATCATCAAGGCAGGCGGGCGGGACGCCCACCCCACTGAGACAGCCCGCCCCACTGAGCGGGAACGAACTGTCACGCTGGCTGACCGACGGCGGAGCCGGGACGGTGCGGGTGATGGACTGGGACCAGCCGGTGGCGATGGCCCGCCGCCCGGCACTTCCGGGGGCGGGGGTGTGGACCCATCAGTACGGCCTGCCGGACAACGCCGCCAACAGCGGCGATGAGCTTGGCGGAGCGCGGGGGACGGACCAGCTCATGGTGCA
>JBGTFI010000427.1:0-1672 GCA_041747335.1 Phycisphaeraceae bacterium
CGCCCTATTCGCCTTCGAAACCGACCTGAGCTATGGCAACGACCCGTGGGCTCCCTGGAGCTGCAAGCCCTGGAACGTCACACTCCCCTAGCGCACCACCATCTCGCGCAAGCGAGCAACCACGAACACGTACCGCCGCGCGGCAGCAAGCGGGTGCGTGAGCCACTCCACGAGCCCCAAGGCAGCCAGCCACCCTCCGCCTACCCGAACAGCGGCGGCTCTTCCTCCGGCCGCGGCTCTGGTGGCGCCTCATCCTCATCCCCACCGCCCCCTCTCACCCCCAGGTAAACCATCAGCGACCCCACCACCAGCAGCACGGTCCCGATGATCATGAACGCGATACCCGTCCCCCGGAGCCGGGGGTACTTCACGGCCAGCTCCGCCTCCACGGCGATCCCGGCTGCAGGCTCGGCGTTCATGATCACCACCGTGTGCGGCACCACCTCGCCGTCCTCGCCCTTGACCACCGAGTAGCTCGTCTCCTGCAGCCCGTTCCCGGCCGAACTCGCGACCCACACGTCCCCGCGCGATTCAGGTGGCGCCAGCAGTTCGTCCGTGCTTCGTCCCGGCACCGTCCGGGCGTTGTACTCGAACGGATTGAACTGGAGATCCGTCAGCGCCTCGTACCGCGAACCCAGCAGATACGCTTGCACCAGGTCCGCCCGTCCGATCCCGACGAACACGGCCCCGCCGTCCTCGCGCTCCGCCCGCACCCGGATAAGCGCCGTCCCCGAACTCAGGTTCTCGCTCTGCGTCTCAATCTCGGCGGCCGCCGCCGTAATCGCCAGCGTGCTCGAAACCACGGTCGCGGTGTCGCTCGTGATGAACCCTTCCGAATCCACCGCCCGGTACGTCACGAACCCGCTTCCCGCGCAGTACAGCCCGGCCAGCCCGGCAATCGCCCCAAAGATCACGATGAGCGCTCGCATGCCCGCTCAGTATGCCGCCACCATCCCCTTCGCGCTGCGAGTGACACCAGCGCGAATCAGAGGCCGGGCAGGGATGCCGGGCGCATACCCTCCAACCCCCCACGCCCGTAGTTGCGCCGCTCCGTCGGCGCGGAGGCCCGGAAGGGCAACCACACCGCCCGCACGATCCAACCACCCCCAGAACCGCGACCGGCAGGAAGCGGCACTCCAGTCGAACCACCGACGACCGCAGTCAGCACGGATCTTCCCAACCCAGGAAGCATTCTGTGCCTCAGCGATTCACCGCCTCACTCCGATCGCCACCGTGATTCCCTCCAGGTCGTGGCTCGCCACATGCGCATCCGCCGGTGGCGCCCCCTCCACCAGCTCGGTCGTCAGCGTCTCGGCCCGGATGTACTCCCCGTGCGAAACCAGCACCCGTGAAACGTCCGCCTCGCCGGCGCACCACGTCGTGATCCGGTCGGCCAGCTCAAACCCGGCCTCGCGCCGCATATCCTGGATGCGCCGCACCAGTTCGCGCGCCAGCCCCTCATCCGCCAACTCGGGAGTAATCGCCGTGGTGACCGCCACCGTGTACCCCGCTTCAGCTGCTGCCGCGTAACCTTCGGTGTCCTGCGCCTGCAGCAGGATGTCCTCCGGCTCCAGCTCCGTCCCTGCCACGGTCACGTTGCGGCCGCGACGCACCGCCTCCGCGACCTCCGCCGGCGCCAGTTCAGCCAGCCCCGCGCGAATCGCCGCAACCT
>JBGTFI010000428.1:0-3040 GCA_041747335.1 Phycisphaeraceae bacterium
CCGGTGCGAACACGGGCGGAGGGCGCGCTGGGGGCGCGGCGGGGCAACGGGAATGGAGCGGTTCTACAGCGGCCGACCCCGGCTCGGGACGGGAATGCATCGGCCAGGCAGCACGCGGTCGATCAGCTCATCCGCAATTACCGGGTGCGGGGGCACATCATCGCGCATCTGGACCCGCTGGGCATGCCCCGGCCTGCGCCGCCGGAGCTCGATCCGGCCTTCTGCGGGTTGACGGAGGAAGACCTCGACCGCGAGTTCTCGACCACCTCCGTGCCCGGTCCGCATTTGCAGACCCTGCGGCGGATTCTCGATCGCATGCGCAACACCTACTGCCGTTCCATCGGTGCGCAGTTCATGCACATCGACGACCTGGCGGTGCGGCAGTGGCTTCAGGAGCGGATGGAGGGCGCGGAGAACCGCATCCTCCTGCCGCGCAAGACGCAGCTTCGCATCCTGAAGAACCTGATGCGGGCGGTGACGTTCGAGCAGTTCATCCAGAAGAAGTACCTGGGCGCGAAGAGCTTCTCGCTCGAGGGAGCCGAGAGCCTCATTCCGCTGATGGAACTGGCGATCGACAAAGCCTCCGAGCAGGGGGTGGACGAGATCGTCATCGGCATGGCGCACCGGGGGCGGCTCAACGTGCTGGCCAACGTGATCGGCAAGCGTCCGCAGGAGATCTTCTACGAGTTCGAGGACCGCAATCCCTTCGACCGACTCGGCGCGGGGGATGTCAAGTACCACCTGGGGTACAGCACGGACGTGACGACCCACGCGGGGCGTCGGCTGCACCTTTCGCTGTGCTTCAACCCCAGCCATCTGGAGTACATCAATCCGGTGGCCATGGGGCGCTTACGGGCCAAGCAGGACCGCGTGGGGGACGCGGACCGTGCGCGAGGGATGGTGCTGCTGATTCACGGGGACGCTGCGTTCGCGGGGGAGGGGGTGGTGCAGGAGACGCTGAACATGAGCGCCCTGCCGGCGTACAGCGTGGGCGGGACTGTACACGTGATCGTGAACAATCAGATCGGGTTTACGACGCGGCCGGAGGTGGGTCGATCGAGCGTGTACGCGACGGGGGTGGCGAAGATGCTCCAGGCGCCGATCTTTCACGTCAACGGTGAGGATCCCGAGGCGGTGGCGCAGGTGGTGAACCTCGCGCTCGAGTTCCGCAGGCAGTTCAGGAGCGATGTGTTCATCGACATGTACTGCTACCGGCGGCGCGGCCACAATGAGGCGGACGAACCGGCGTTCACCCAGCCGCTGCTCTATCACGCCATCGAGCGTCGCAAACCGGTGGGGGAGACGTACCTGGACCACCTGGTGGAGCTGGGCGGTGTTTCCCGCGAGCAGGCGAAGAAGCTCAACGAGGCGTACACCACGGATCTGGAGCGGGCGCTCGACGAGGCGCGCAGCGAAGCGTACCGGCCCGCGGCGCCGACGCCCAGCGCCATCTGGCGGGGGTATCGGGGCGGGCGCGAGGACGAGGTGGAGGATTCTTCGACGGGCTTTGAGGAGAGCCGGCTTGCGGCGCTGCTTGGGGCGCTGGCGCGGGTTCCGGAGGATTTCCGTCCGCACCCGAAGATCAGGCGCTGGCTTGAGGCGCGGGTGAAGATGGCGGCGGGAGAGACGCCGCTGGACTGGGCGGCGGGCGAAGCGCTGGCATTGGCGTCGCTGGCGGTTTCGGGAACGTGCGTGCGGCTGACGGGTCAGGACTGCGAGCGGGGGACGTTCAGCCAGCGCCATGCGGTGCTGCACGACATCGAGGACGGGCAGACGTACATGTCGCTGGCGCACCTTGCGCCGGATCAGGCGGAAGTCTTCATCGCCAACAGCCCACTGTCGGAGGCCGGGGTCATGGGGTTCGAGTACGGGTACAGCCTCGACAGTCCGGATGTGCTGGTGGGATGGGAAGCGCAGTTCGGTGACTTCTGCAACGCCGCGCAGGTCATCATCGACCAGTTCATCGCCAGCGCCGAGGACAAGTGGCGACGGCTCAGCGGGCTGGTCCTGCTGCTGCCCCACGGCTTTGAGGGGATGGGTCCTGAGCATTCGAGCGCGCGCCTCGAGCGATGGTTGACGTTGGCGGCTGAGGACAACTTCCAGGTGGTGTATCCGACGACGCCCGCGCAGTACTTCCACGTGCTTCGGAGGCAGATCGTGAGGCCGCTGCGCAAACCGCTGATCGTGATGACGCCCAAAAGCCTGCTGCGTCACAAGGACGCGGTCTCCACGCTGGCGGATTGCGCGCAAGGCCGGTTCCGCCGGGTGATCGGCGATGCGCGGGCGGAGGCGAACTCAAAGAACACGATCACCCGCGTGCTGCTGTGTACGGGGAAGATCTACTACGAGCTGGCGGAGCATCGCGACAAGTCCGGGTGCGAGGATGTGGCGATCGTCCGCATGGAGCAGCTCTATCCGACGCCGCTGGAGCCGCTGCGCGAGGCGCTGTCGCCGTACGCGGATGGCACGCCGGTGTTCTGGGTGCAGGAAGAGCCTTGGAACATGGGCGCCTGGCCGCGGCTGGGCGCGGTGTTCGGGGCGAAGCTGTTCAACCGTTTGCCCATCGCGGCGGTGACGCGGCCGGAATCCGCCAGCCCCGCGACCGGCTCACGCGCCTGCCATGACCTGGAACAACATCAACTGATCGCCGAGGCGTTCGGCGAGTCCAAACCCTACTGAAACCAGTTTCGAGCGTTACTCGTTCGCCTCACCCCCCAAGGCATCGCCCGAGAAAGACCATGCCCATCGAACTGAAAATCCCCGAGGTCGGCGAGTCGATCACCGAAGCGGTCATCGGCAAGTGGCTCAAGGCCGCTGGAGATCACGTGGAGAAGGATGAGCCGGTGGTCGAGCTTGAGACGGACAAGGCGACGATGGAGCTGCCCGCGCCGCAGGCGGGGAGGCTTACGAAGCAGCTCGTGAACCAGGGCGACACCGCCCAGGTGGGGGATGTGATCGGATACCTCGACGAGTCGGATGCGGGGGCGAAGGCGTCGGCTTCTAAGGACAAGGAGCCGTCGGCCGAAAAGGCCGCGCCGAA
>JBGTFI010000429.1:0-1922 GCA_041747335.1 Phycisphaeraceae bacterium
GTCCAAAGTCCAAAGTCCAAAGTTAGGTGCGGGCAGCGCGATCGGTTACGCATGAACCACCGCGAGAATCACGCTGTGGTCGGCCGGCCTCCCCCCGATCGGCGCCGCGCCGAGGCGCAGCGCGGCCGTCCCGGCCTCCCCGTGTGTGAGAATCAGCTCGTATCGCCCCTCATCATCACTCATCAGCACGAGGTCTTTCCCCGCGGTGACCGTCTCGACAGCGGTTGTCCCGGTTCCCGCGGCGATCGTCGCCCCCGTCGTGTCGCCCATGTCCGCCTCCCCACTCACGCGCACGCGCAGCACATCCCGCATCCGGACACGCGCGCCCTGGGCGTCGACCAGCTCGATGCTCACGACGCTGGGCGTCGAAGTATCGCCCTGCGTTTCGATCGCCATCAGGTATCCAAACCACCCGTGTGCATCGGTCAGCCGCCCCACCGCTCGGAGATCCGTGATGGACGTGAGCATTCCCGCTTCGATCGCCACCTCCGCGAGTTTGATGTGCGCCTCATCCGGCCAACCGTCCCCCGCGACGCCCGCGCCGATCGAAACCGCATCATCCCCCACCTTCGCCCAGACGTGCGCGGTCTCGTTGTTGAGCGTCGCCAGATCAATGAGCGCGCCCATGAAGGCGTATGCACGCCCCGCAAGCACCACGCGGCCGGGCGCCACCCACACCCGCGAGGCGCCCGATTCATCCCGCGCCACCCGCAGCTCTCCCGCAGAGGAGTCGCCCAGCAGATGAAGCGTCTTCATCAGCCAGTCGTAGTACGGCTGCAACCCCGCCGCGGGATAGGCGAACCCAACCACCTCATGCCGCGAACCCACCAGCGCCGTAATCTCCTCACCCGTCAACTCACTTGCCGGCATCACCGTTCTCCTGAGCGGTCAGCGCGCCAATTCGCGGCGGCTGACCAATGACTTTGGACCTTGGACTTTGGACTTTCCCCTCCGGCCTCACTCCGGCTGATCCACCCGGATGACCGCGAGCACCACCACATTCATCGCCTCACTCGAAACCGTCCCGGCCGCGGTGCGCGCGAGATCGACCGTCAGCACATCACCGCGCTCGACAAGTTCGCTCCCGTCGCTCTTCATCACTGCGGCTGTCCCGTCCCCGCGATCCGTCGAGCGGAAGCCCGATCCGTCGGCCGCGGTGATCGACGGCGATGTGTCCGTCACCGTCACCCCGTTGCGCTTCACCGTCACCGACACGCCGTCCGCGCCGCTGCTCGAAACGATGTTCCCGCCCACCGACAGGACGACATCAACGATGCGCCCCTTGATCGGCGCGGCCCCCATCAGTTTGTCCGTGAGACCGGACGTCAGCGCGCCCTCGTGCGCGAACGGCGCATGAACCGCGCCGACCAGATTGAACGCCGTCCCGTCGTAGCGCTGCTCGAGGAACCCGTTGTCGAGGTTCGGCCCGAGCGTCGGGGCGTCGAGCAGCCGGTTGGGCAGGCTCCACGCCAGCGCGATGTTCGCGCCCGCCTCGGCGCTGATGTTCACGATCGAGAAGTACGCCTGCCCCGGCATGTCCTGAGCCGATTGCAGGTGGCGGTGGTCCGAATCGGCGGTCGATCCGCCCCCGGCCGTCAACCGCCCCAGCGCCCCGGCCGTGACCGTCTCCCCCTCGCCCGCCAGAGCCCGGTTGATCTCCTCGCGCGTCGCGGTCAGTCCGAGCGATGCGAGCGTAGCGCTATGCAGAAACGCCTCCCCGCGCAGGTCCGTCAGCCCCGTGATCGCCGCGCCGTCCGTGGTGACCTCCGCCAGCGGAATGAAGCGCGTGCGATCAGCCGGGAGCGCCTCGCCGGTCTGGAGCGCCCCCTCATCGTCAAGCCACACGAACGTGGTCGCGCTCACCGCGATGGAGATGCTCTGCGCTCCCTCGAACGTCCGCCCCGCCCCGCCCACGAAGCACC
>JBGTFI010000430.1:0-2140 GCA_041747335.1 Phycisphaeraceae bacterium
GCCCCAAACGCTTCATCGCGATCTTCGACCCGCGCGAGGGCTCAAGCAGCTCGTTCGCCGCGCGCTGCGCGCGGTACGCGACACCCAGGCTCGCGAAGCAGGCCGCCGCCACGATCCCCATCATCAGCACCGCGATCACCACCTCAATCAGCGTGAACGCCGCCCGCGCCCGCGAAAACCCGCGATGTTCATGAAAAACCCTCATCACGCACCCCCCGAGTAAACGAGCGTGGACATCGACAGCGTCCGCTCCAGGCCCCGCGATTCCCACAACACACGGATCGTCACCCGCCGGGTGGTGAACCCTTCCCAGTCCTCCACCGTCAGCGCCCACCGGTAGGCCGGGTAATCCTCCCCGAAGTCGCCCTCGGTCGAGGCGCTCGACCAGCCCCCGGTCGCGATCAGGTCGCTGAGCTTGTCATACGCCAGCGACGCCGCACGATCCCTGCGGTGCGCATCGGCGCTCGCCTGCGTCGCCAGGCTCACGCCCTGCATCGCAGCCGGAAGCACCAGCGCCACCAGGATCAGCGCCGCCAGCACCTCGATCAGCGTGAAACCCCGCCGCGCGCGTCGAGTCGGTATGGCGCATCTCATAGCTCATCCTCCCGCGGCGTGTGGATGTGAAACGACTCCGATGGCGAGAGGTTCCGCACCTCGATCCGGTTCTCGTTGCGATCGGTCAGCCGCAGCGTCGCCACGTCGTTCTCCCCGTCCGGCGCGAACGATAGATACCCCCGCTCCGACGGTTCGAGCGTGTCGCGCCATTCCAGCGTCAGCCCCGCGGGCGCCCGTCGCCACTCGCCATGATCCGTGCGCAGCTCCATCTCGCCTTCATCCGATTCCACCGTCAGGTAGTACCTTCCTTCGATCGTGTCCACGTGCAGGCGGTACGTGCGCCCCTCCGTCGCCGCCATCGTCTGCGCGTACCGCGTCATCGCAAGGATCTCCACGGCCGTGTGCTCGATCCTTCGCGCGGCGCTGAACCCCTGCATCCGCGGCATCGCCACCGCCAACACCACCGCCATGATCGCCAGCACGGCGATCAGCTCCAGCAGTGAGAATGCGTGTCGATGCGTCATGGCCGAATCCATCCGAGAATAGTCAGGCATCCGCGCCGGGCGCGCCCTAGCGCCGAAGCGTCTCGTCCCAGTTCACAATGTCGTCCGCCGTCCCGTTCTGCCGGTCAGGCCCGAAGGAGTAGAGGTCGTATCCATCCCTGTTGCGGTCGCCGGGATACTTGTATTGATAAGGGCTCTGCCACGGATCGTCGGGGACCGCGTCCACATACGGCCGCTTCCATCCGTCGGCATCGTTGGGCTTCTCGATCAGCGCCCGAAGCCCCTCCTCCGTCCGCGGATAGCGGCCGTTGTCGAGCTCGAACATGTCCAGCGCCGTCTTGAACGCGCTGATCTGCGACTTCGCCGCCGTCACCTTCGCCTGCTCCGTCCGCCCCGTGAACTTTGGCGCGACGATCGCCGCCAGCACCGCCAGAATCACCAGCACCAGCAGCAGCTCGATCAGCGTGAACGCCGAGGTCCGACGTTTCATTCGTGTTTCATGCGAACTCATGGCTGAACCTCCGGATGCGCCCCGGCGCATCGGGCTTGTGAACCTCATTGAACTTTCCGACTTCATGCACATCATTGAATCATGTCCTGCAACGTGAACACCGGCAGCAGCATCCCCACGATCACCGTCCCGATCACCGCCGCCATCACAAAGAGCATCAATGGCTCGAGCACCGACACGAGCATTCGCAGCCGACGGTCGAGATCCCCCTCATACGCCCCCGCCAGTCGCACCAGTTCCTCGTCCAGCCGGCCCGACTCCTCGCCCACCGCGACCATCTCCACCACCGACGCGGGAAAGAGCTTCGGGCAGTACCCAAGGCTGCGCGCCAGCGACGTGCCCTGCTGCACGTCCTCGATGGCCTTGCCCACCGCGTCCGAAAGAGTCTGATTTCCGATCGCCTGCTGCGCGATGCGAAGCGCCGGAACCATCGACACGCCCGCCTTGAGCAGAGTTCCCAGCATCCGCGCGAAGCGAACCAGCGCAAACCGCGCCAGCACCACGCCCACCCCCGGCGTCGCCAGCAGCGCGCGGTCGATCCATCGCCGCCCCGCGTCGCTCGCCGCCGCCC
>JBGTFI010000431.1:0-2893 GCA_041747335.1 Phycisphaeraceae bacterium
CGGGTGGAGCTACAGCAGCCGCGAGTCGTGCGGGTTCCTTTCGAGATCACGGGACCGCGCAAGTTCTTCCAGGTGCTCGAGATCAGCAATCCGGACCCGCGGCAGCCGCTGATAGAGGAGGAGTGGACCACGGAGCGGGAGCGGGGGGCGCCGTTGGTGCCGTACTGAGCGAAGGGGGAAGGCCTGTCCTTCGCACACAAATCCCGCTGGACAAAGTCGCGCGTGGAGGGCAGGCTGGCTCCATGGGGATTCAGCACCAGATCAAACGCCGCTTGGACGGGCATCTTGATGAGCTTCGGGCTCTCATTGCGCAACGGCCGGAGGCCTCGCGCACTGCTTTGGCCGAGGAGCTTTGCGAGCGCTTCGGCTTTCTGGACGCGCGCTGCGAACCGCGGCGCAGCAGTTGTTTGAAGGCCTTGCGCGAGTTGGCGCAGGCAGGCCGAATCGAATTGCCCGCGTCGCGACTCCCAGAGTGGAAGGGACCGAGCCCGCGTCGTCTGGAGGCGGCGGTGCCCGCCCCCACGGGAGTGCCGGGCGGGGTCGAAGACATCGCGGATCTGCGCCTTGAACTTGTCGAAAGCGACGGGCAGCGGCGCATTTGGAACGAATTGATCATCCGCGAGCATCCTTTGGGCCAGCGCCCTTTGGTGGGACGCCAGCTGCGCTACCTCGTCTGCTCGGAGTCCGGATATCTCGGCGCGGCGGGCTTTGCCTCGGCAGCGTTGAAGCTGCGTGAACGCGACGAGTGGATTGGCTGGGATGAGCACACCCGGCGCGAGCATCTCGACAAAGTGGTGTGCCTGAGCCGGCTTCTCATTCGGCCCGGCGTGAAGTGCGCGAACCTGGCATCGCGCGTTCTGGCGATGCTCGCGGAGGTTTTTGGGGCTGACTTTGCGCGGCGCTACGGGTATCGGCCATGGTTGCTGGAGAGCTTTGTCGATGTCAGCCAACAGCAGGGGACCTGCTACCGGGCCGCGAACTGGCGGCGCGTCGGAGTGAGCTGCGGACGGGGCCGCCAGGACCACGCTCACCAGGGCGCGCAACCCATCAAGGACATCTATGTGTATGAGATCGAGAAGGACTTCCGCCATCACCTGGGACTGGCCGGATACCAGCGGCTTGCCGCCCTGGAGCCCGGGGAGGGGCTCGACGAGGGCAACTGGGCCCAAAACGAACTGGGAGGGGCCCGCCTGGGTGACATGCGCTTGACCCGGCGGCTCGTCTCCATCGCCCGGACCAAGGGGGCGGCCCCCGGGAGCTCCTTTCTGGACGCGGTGGCCGGGGACCGTGCCGCCAGTGCGGGCTACTACCGTTTTGTCGATGCGCCGGACGAATCGCACATCAGCATGGACAACATTCTCGCCCCGCACCGCGAGCGCACCCTGGGACGCATCAAGGGGCAGAAGAACGTCCTCTGCATCCACGACACCACCGACCTGAACTATGCCACCCTCACCGCGTGTGAAGGACTCGGACTGATCGGCAAAAATCAGACTTCCACCAAGAGCCGCGGCCTGCGTCTGCACAGCAGCTACGCGGTCAGTGCCGAGGAGGGGGTGCCGCTGGGCCTCTGGAACTGGCATTGTTACGCGCCGCAGCTCAAGCCCGAGCGCAAGGGCCAGGACACCCGCCTCATGCCCCTGGAAGAGAAAGACTCGCAGCGCTGGGTCGCCAATCTGGTCGGGTGCATGGCCCGGGACGAAGAACTTGCCGAGACCCGGGTGATCCATGTGATGGACCGGGAGGCGGATTTCTTCGATCTCTTCGACCACTGGAAGAGCGCCCCGGGAAAGGACGAGCTGATCGTTCGCGCCAGACACAACCGCAAGATGCCCCGGGACCCCGCAGGCACACCCGGACAAGACGGTGGGGAGCAACAAGAGGAAGGGATCTTCGAGGCGGTGCGGCGCCAAGCTCCCGGGGGAAGCGTGGAAGTGGAGATCCCGCGCAAGAGCGCCCGTCCTGCCAAGGGAAAAACGAAGGCCCAGCCAAAGCGCGCCAAGCGCAGGGCGGTGCTGAGCCTGCGCTGGATGAAAGTAAGCATCGCCCCTCCCAGGCAAGGACTCAACAGCAAGCGGCCGCCGGTGGAGGCGTGGTTGCTGCATGCCAGCGAAGAGGCCACGCCCGCCGACGGCAGCAAGCCCATTGAATGGATGCTGCTGAGTTCCATGCCCATCGAAAGCGAGCAGACCGCCATCGAAGGGCTCGGCTACTACGCCAAGCGGTGGCGCATCGAGGACTGGCATCGCATCCTCAAGACCTGCTGCCGGGTCGAGGAGCCCGCCCACCGCGACAGTGAATGTCTCATGCGCCTGGTGGCCATCAACATGGTCATCGCCTGGCGCATCCATCTCATGACGCTGCTGGGCCGCGAGGTTCCCGAACTCCCCGTGGAAGTGCTCTTCAGCGATTTGGAAATCGAGGTGATGCGCCGGTATTGCCGAAACCAGAAGCTGCCCGAACCGACCAATCTTGGAGAAGCGGTGCTGCTGGTGGCCAAGTTGGGCGGCTATCTCGGGCGCAAACACGACGGACCACCGGGTGCCGAGGTCCTCTGGCGCGGAAGCCGCAAGCTCTCGAGTTGGTGCGAATGTGCCGCGTTCTCCTGGCCTTCGAACTGACAACCCCACTTTGCTGTGCGCTATTTATGGGTAAAGGACAGGGGAAGGCCATTCGCTTCCGGATCGTTCAGCCCTCGAATTCAGTGAAGGCGAGGACGGCGTTGAGCCCGCCGAAGGCGAAGGAGTTGGAAAGGACGGTTTTCACGGGACGCTCGCGGGCGACGTTGGGCGTGATGTCGAGATTGCACGCGGGATCCGGCGTCTCGTAGTTGATGGTGGGCGGCACGAGATTGTGCTGGATCGCGCCGAGGCACGCGATCATCTCGATCGCG
>JBGTFI010000432.1:0-2521 GCA_041747335.1 Phycisphaeraceae bacterium
GAGCTGGACGTGGAGGACGCCCAGCTTGCCGCCGGGGAGCAATCGCCCGCGGCGACCGCGGCCGAGGCGAGACTCGCCGAGGCGCGGGCGCGGTTCGAGGAAGTCCGGGCCTGGGCCCAGGAGCAGTTCGCCGGGTACCGGAAGCAGATTCAGGCGATCGACCAGGCGAACGGGCGGCTTTTGCTGGAGATGGAGACCGCCGGCGAAGCCGAGCTTCCCCCCGCGCGGGTTCGCCAGCGACTCGACGAGATCGTGCGCGGGTACCCAGCCAACCAGCTTTCACTGGGCGACAAACTGGGGGTTTATCTAAGCCGCTGGGGGGAGTTCCTCTTCGATGAACCGCGCGAGGCCAACAGCGAAGGGGGCGTCTGGCCGGCGCTCTTCGGCACGGTGGTGATGACGCTGCTGATGTCGATCGCGGTGGTTCCGTTCGGGGTGCTCTCGGCGCTTTATTTGCGCGAGTACGCACGCGGCGGGCTGGTGGTGAGCGCCGTGCGCATCGCGGTAAACAACCTTGCGGGCGTCCCGAGCATCGTGTTCGGCGTCTTCGGGCTGGGATTCTTCTGCTACCTCGTGGGCGGGTTCATTGACGGCGGTCCGGCGAAGATCGACATCGCCCCCATGCCCCCGCCGGGGTGGTGGGCGCTCCTGGCCGGCATGGTGGTGACAGGCACGGGGGCGTTCTTGCTCTGGCTGCACGGGATGAAAATCGCCCGTGATCCTCTGATCTCCACCACCCGGCGCGCCCTGATCCAGCGCGGAACCGTGCTAGTGTGGCTGGTGTGCATCACCGCGGCGGTGATGCTGGTGGTGAAATCTCCCTACTTCGACGGGTTCCACCGCGCCTCCATGCCCAATCCGACCTTCGGCAAGGGCGGGCTGCTGTGGGCGTCGCTCACGCTCGCTCTGTTGACCCTGCCGGTCGTGATCGTCGCGACGGAAGAGGCGCTCGCGGCCGTGCCCAACTCGATGCGCGAGGGGTCGCTGGCGTGCGGGGCGAGCAAGTGGCAGACGATCCAGCGGATCATCCTCCCCCGGGCGCTTCCGGGGATCATGACCGGAACGATCCTGGCGATGGCCCGCGGGGCCGGGGAGGTCGCGCCCCTGATGCTGGTGGGCGCGGTGAAGCTCGCGCCCGAGCTGCCCATCGACGGCGAGTTCCCCTTCCTCCACGCGCAGCGGAGCTTCATGCACCTGGGGTTCCACATCTACGATGTCGGCTTCCAGAGCCAGAACTCCGAAGCCGCCAAACCCATGGTTTACACAACGACGCTCCTGCTGATCCTCATGGTCACGACGCTCAACCTCGCGGCCATCGCCATGCGCGCCAGCCTCAAACGAAAGTTCGTCTCCAGCCAGTTCTAGCGACCCAGGGTGAACATGACCATAATGCGAAGCATGTCCGAACCGACGCTGCCCACGAGCAAGCCCACCCTACCGGGCCACGCCCCCGCCCCCGGATCCGCCCCCGGATCCTCCCCCGGGCGCGACACGCGCCAGAGCCGCCTGGAGCGCATCGTGCGCGGGCAGACCGTCCCCACTGAAGTCCACGCCGCGCTCGGCGGCGAGCAGGCGATCCTCGAGGTCGACCGATTCAACCTCTGGTACGGGCAGAAGCAGGCGCTCTTCGACGTGTCGATGATCGTCCCCCGTGGCCGCGTGACCGCCCTGATCGGCCCGTCGGGATGCGGAAAGAGCACGCTGCTGCGTTCGGTCAACCGGATCAACGACCTGATTGACGGGCTGCGCGTGACGGGAGACATGCGTCTCAATGGCGAGTCGATCTACGGGCCGACGGTGGACGTGATCGACCTTCGCAAGCGCATGGGCATGGTCTTCCAGAAGCCCAACCCATTCCCTATGAGCATCTTTGAGAACGTGGTCTATCCCCTGCGGATCGACGGGGAACGCCACCGCGCGACGCTGGAAGAGGTGGCAGAGCGGTCGCTCAACGGGGCGGCCCTGTGGAACGAGGTCAAGGACCGCCTGCACGAGAACGCGCTGCGGCTCTCGGGAGGCCAGCAGCAGCGGCTGTGCATCGCGCGGGCGATCGCGGCCACCCCGGAGGTATTGCTGATGGATGAACCGTGTTCAGCACTTGATCCCATCGCGACGAACAAGATCGAGGACCTGATCGACCAGCTCCGCGGGGATTACACGATCCTGATCGTGACCCACAACATGCAGCAGGCCACCCGCACCAGCGACTTCACGGCCTTCATGTACCTTGGGCAGATCGTAGAATACGGGCCGACACGCGACATGTTCGAAAAACCGCACCTCAAGGAAACCGAGGACTACATGACAGGCCGGTTCGGCTGACCAAAGTGGGTTGGTGGGGGCAGGCGTCACCTGGCTCATGCCGCCGCGCTCGGGCGAACAGGGCGATCGCATCTAAATCTGCCGGGTCAGCACCTTCAGGAGGTAGTCGTGGTCCCAGCCGCAGCGCAGGCGTTTGGTCTGGAGGCCGACCTTGAGGCCCTTCTCGGCTTGGAGCAGGGCCTGGCTGAGGCGGCGCATG
>JBGTFI010000433.1:0-1906 GCA_041747335.1 Phycisphaeraceae bacterium
CATGCGCCGCCTCAGCCAGGCCCTGCTCCAAGCCGAGAAGGGCCTCAAGGTCGGCCTCCAGACCAAACGCCTGCGCTGCGGCTGGGACCACGACTACCTCCTGAAGGTGCTGACCCGGCAGATTTAGATGCGATCGCCCTGGGGACGCCCGCCCCACTTCCGCAATGGCGGGCGGGACGCCCGCCTCACTTCCGGTTGGTCATTCTTCCCCCATCACCCCTCCACCACCGCGCCGAACTTCCTTCGCCTTCCCGCGAAGGCGCGTAGCGCCCGGTGAAGCTCCTCGACGGTGAAGTCAGGCCAGCAGACTTCGCTCACGTACAACTCCGCGTAGCTGATCTGCCACAGCAGGTAGTTGCTCAGGCGCATCTCCCCGGCCGTGCGGATCAGCAGGTCCGGATCGGGCACGGGCAAGTGGGCGGTGTACAGGTGATCGGCGAAGGTCTGTTCGTCGATCGCCTCGACCTCAAGCTCCCCGCGCTGAACCTTGCGGGCGATCGCCCGCGCCGCGTCGGTGATCTCCGCCCGTCCGCCGTAGTTGAGCGCCAGCGCCAGCGTCAGCCCACTGTTCCCGCGCGTCAGTTCAATGGTTTCATCAAGCTCCGCCAGCACCCGCGGTGAAAGCCCCTCCCGCCGGCCAAGCTGCACGAACCGGACGTCGTGGTCCATCATCGTCTCACGCTCGGCGACGAGGTACTTGACGTAGAGCTCCATCAGGAACCCGACCTCGTTCTCAGGCCGCTTCCAGTTCTCCAGCGAAAAGCTGTAGAGCGTCAGCACGTCCAGCTCAAGGCGGGCGCACTCGGTGACGATCGCCCGGACGGTTTTGGCGCCCTGTTCGTGACCGAAGATGCGTTCTTTGCCCCGGGCACGGGCCCAGCGTCCGTTGCCGTCCATGATGACCGCCACGTGACGCGGCAGCGCCTCGCGCGCAATCCCCAGGCGGGCGAAAGAGGCCGCCGTCTGCTCGGCGCGGCTCAGGGGGGTTTCAACGTTCAATGCCAACTTCCCGCATCTTGCTCGGCTCAGCGGATGATGGTCTCATCGCGCCGCGGGCCGACACTGATCATACGCACCGGCGCGCCCAGTTGATCTTCGATCAGTTCCACGTACGCCCGCGCCTGGGCTGGGAGCTGCTCGTACCGCCGGGCGTCGCGAATCGGACCCTCGAAACCGGGCAGTTCCACATAGATCGGCTCGACCTGCGCCAGGATGTTCGCATCGGCGGGAAAAACCGTCAGCCGCTCGCCCCGGTGGCGATATCCGACGCACACCCTGAGCGTCTCGAACCCGGCAAGTACATCAAAAAGCATCAGCGCGATGCCCGTCACCCCGTTGAGCATGGCGCTGTACTTCACCAGCGCCAGGTCCAGCCAGCCGCAGCGGCGGGGCCGGCCGGTCGTCGTGCCGTACTCCCTGCCGCGCTCGCGGATGCGCCGGCCGATCTCATCGTCCAGCTCCGTCGGCATCGGCCCGCCGCCGACGCGCGTCGAGTAGGCCTTCACAATCCCGATGACCTGCGTCACCGCCCACCCCGGCACGCCCGTGCCCGAAAAAATGCCCAGTGATGAGCAGTTGCTCGATGTGACAAATGGATACGTCCCGTGATCGACATCCAGCAGCGTCGCGTTCGCGCCCTCGAAGAGGATGCGCTTGCCGTCCGCCATGGCATCATGGAGCAGGTGGGCGGTGTCGGTGATATGCGGGCTGAGCGCCGCGCCGAACGCGGTGTACTGCTCGGCCAGCACTTCGGCATCGATCGGCTCAAACGGTTCGTGACAGCTCGCCGCCAGCGCCCCCAGGACGACGTTCTTGATCGCCACGATGTGCCGCAGCTTCTCTCGCAGCCCGTCGGGGTCGAGCAGTTCTCCCATGCGGATGGCGGTCGAGCGCAGCGCCTTGTCGG
>JBGTFI010000434.1:0-5907 GCA_041747335.1 Phycisphaeraceae bacterium
CATGCGCCGCCTCAGCCAGGCCCTGCTCCAAGCCGAGAAGGGCCTCAAGGTCGGCCTCCAGACCAAACGCCTGCGCTGCGGCTGGGACCACGACTACCTCCTGAAGGTGCTGACCCGGCAGATTTAGATGCGATCGCCCTGCTCCGGGTTGGGGCCTGGACAGGCCGCCGCAGGAAGGGGCCGCTGGCAACCCGGCCGGGGAATCTGCGGAGGGGCCCTGGCCGATTTCGCCCAAGCCTGCGTATCATAGGTTGGTCAAGGCGCATCCATTTTCGTTCGATGCGTCCAGAACCCCATCCAGGAGCAAGGAGGAGAGATGCGATGAGTCGGATCAGTGTCGTAACGTTGGCGATGATCGGCTGCCTGTTCTGGACAACCTTGCCCCGAAACGCCCACGCAACCGCGATCCTCAGCCCGGTGGAGGTGCTGGGGACCGACCTGGGAGTCTCCAGGACCGACACGCCCCTGGTCAACATGATCAACCAGTCGGGGTTAGATAAGCCCTTCACCTCCGGGGTGACCAATTTCGACGCTTACTTCAATGAGGGCGATCCCGCGTGGGGTCATGCAAACTACCTCAACAACTGGAACAGCAACTTCTCGTTCAATCTGCCGCTCATGGGCTACGTCGATTTCGACCTGGGCGATATCTACCGGATCGACCGGGTCGCGATCTGGAACCTGTCGCTCAAGGACCTCTCCATCGTGCTCTCGGAGGAACTCGGCGGCCCGACGCAGACGATTGACGGGATTTCGCTGGAAACCAAGCTCTACCACCCCAACGCCTACGAAGTGCAGATCGTCGATCTCGGCGGCCAGTACCCGGCACGTTATATGCGGTTCGCCATCGAGTCGGTGCATTTGTACAGCCCGTCCGACCCCTTCGGCTACGCGATCGTCGGCGAGGTGGCCGTGAGCGCCGCGCCCGTGAATGGCGGATTCGTGCTGGGCGACATGGACAATAACGGCGTCCTCGACGCGTTCGATGTCGCCCCGTTCGAGCTGGCCCTGGCGGATGCCTCGGCCTACATGGCCGCGTTTCCGGGCCTGGACCCCGACATCCTTGGCGATTTCGATGCCAGTGGCGCTCTCGATGCGTTCGACGTCACCGGGTTCGAGGCCGCTCTCGCGGGCGTCGGAACCAGTGTTCCCCAGCCTGCGACGATCGGGCTGCTGTTGGCGGGGCTGGGCGCGATGTTCGGCCGATCTGGCTCCCAGAGAAAGTAAGCAATCGAGAATCCGGGCAGCCGGACTTATAGACTTATATCCACCGATACGGCCACCGTTTAGGCTTTCTTCCCTCTTCTGCCGTTGGATCCGCGCCCGGCCGCATCCATCGCGGTACAATAGAACCGTCAAATCAGGCAATCCCCCGGCCCCGCGACGTGCCGGAGCGCCTACCCGGTTCCGGGTAGGGCAAGGCGACAGTTGGCTTCGGCAGCGCTGTCGCGTACCGTAATGTCGGTATCCTTTCCGGTAGACTCCCAAGGGCCACGTCATGAACCCTATGCGTTTCAGGTCGTTCACACGTTCCATGCTCTGGTTGATTGCGATCGCTGCGATCCTCGCCGCGTTCGCAGGCGGCCTGACCGCCCAGGCGGCGGTCAAGCTCGAAGGCATCAGCGTCGAGTACGGCCGGGACAAGGTCCGCGTCGTCGTGCGCTCGGCCGTAAACTGGGACTTCGCCACCCTCATCGTGCTGATCGACAGCGACGACAACCCCGACACGGGATTCATCTCGACCTATCGCCCGGCGCAGGGCTTTGACCTGCTGCTCCAGCACACCTCCGTCCACCGGTTCACCTCACCCAGGCGCGAAGACTGGCAGTGGCAGTCCCTGGGACAGGCCAATCGCCGCCTGGCGGGAAGGCAGGTCATCTTCGATCTGGACGCGAAGCTCTTCAGGAGCAACAACCCGCGCGTCGTGGCGATGGCGATGTCGCAGGACTGGCAGATCGCCGAGGACATCGTTCCGCGCGAGGACGCCACCCTTGAAGTCCCCGCCGAAGAGACTCCCGCCCCGCCCCTGCAATCGGATGCACAGGGTCGCAGTGATGCAACGCCCGAAGTGAACCAGACGCCCGCGGCCGCCCCGCGCGACGACAAGGCGCCCATCCGCCATCGCATGCGCGGGGTTCGGACCTACGCCTGCTTCTACGGCGGCGGTCAGATCGACAAACTTGGACGCTACGACCTTGCCATCCTGCACCCGCAATCGCAGACCGCCGCCCAGATCGCCTCGCTCAAGAAGTACGGCACCATCGCCATCGGATACCTTTCCGTGGGAGAGGACGATGTGCTGCGCCTGGGCAACGGCAAGGGACCGGGGCAGTACGCAAGCTGGTACTTCGACCGCGACGGCGATGACCGCCCGGACCGCAACGTCGTCTGGAAGTCCTACTTCGCCAACGCCGCCGATCCCGCCTGGCGGAAAGATCGCGTGGACCGCGCACGGGAGCTGATCAACGATTTCGGTTTCCAGGGCATCTTCCTGGATACGATCGACACCGTGGACCTCTACCCCGAATCGCGAGACGGGATGGTGGACCTGGTGCGCGAGCTTCGCCGCGAGTTTCCGCATATCGCGATCGTACTCAACAACGGGTTCACCCTGCTGCCGCGCCTGGCCCCGATGTCGGACGGCCTCATGATCGAGAGCTTCACCAGCTCCTACGATCGCGAGAGGCAGTCGTACTTCGAGCGCAACGTCCAGACCCTCCAGTGGCTTGATCGCGCCGTGGAGGAGAAGGTCAGGCCCATGGTCGCGCGGTACGGCTTCCCGGTCCTGGCGCTCGATTACTGCCGTCCGGACCAGTCCGATCTCATCGAGAAAGGCAGGCAGCGCGCCGGGCGGCTCAAGTTCCTGCACGCCGTGGCGCCCTACAGGCTCGATGAGCTGTACGAACTCAACGGGGAATCCCAGGTCAACGCGGAGGGCGGTTCGGGATCCCCGTGACGAGCGCGCCCGGGCGTGACGGCCGCTCGCGGATTCCGTTACAATCGCTGCGCGATCCATCGGACCCTCCCTCAACCGGACGCGCGCGTGGGTGAATCCCCTCCTCTGGTGCAACTGTTCACCGACGGCTCGTGCCTGGGCAACCCCGGGCCGGGAGGCTGGGCGTACATCCTCAGGCATCCCACCTCCGGCAAAGTGCGCGAGGCCAGCGGCGGCGAGCGACGGACCACCAACAACCGCATGGAGCTTACCGCCGTCATTGAGGGGCTGCGGTCGCTGAGCAAGCGATGCCGCGTCGAACTCTCCGGCGACAGCGAGTACGTCCTGCACGGCCTGAGGGACTGGATGCCCGCATGGAAGGCAAAGGGCTGGAAACGCGGCAACAAGCCGGTGAAGAACGTCGAGCTCTGGCAGGCGCTCGACGAGCAGCTCTTACGACACGAGGTGAGGATCAACTGGGTGCGCGGCCACACCGGCCACCCGGAGAACGAGCGCTGCGATCAACTCGCGCGCGAGCAGGCGATGCGCTTTCGCAAGGGCGATGCGCTGCCGGATGAACACGTCAGCGACCCGCGCGTCGAGGATTCGCTCTGGTAGGCATTTGACGCGGCGGAAGGCGGTTGGACAATGCCCCGCATGAGCACCTATCAGCCCGCCCCGGATCGATATGAACGCGTCCGCGAGGACTGGTTCCGCTTCTGCGGGCGCAGCGGACTCAAACTCCCGGCCATCAGCCTGGGGTGCTGGCACAACTTCGGCGCCCCCGGAACGGACGCGACGCGGCACGCGAAGGAGAAGGACTTCCACGAAAACTGCCGTCGGATGCTCTTCACCGCCTTCGATCAGGGCATCACGCACTTTGACCTGGCGAACAACTACGGCCCGCCGCCGGGCGCGGCCGAGGAACGCGTCGGACGCATCCTCAAGGAGTTTCCCCGCGACGAGCTGATTATCTCCTCCAAGGCCGGCTGGCCGATGTGGGCGGGGCCTTACGGCGACTGGGGATCGCGCAAGTATCTGCTGGCAAGCCTGGACCAGTCGCTCAAACGGATGGATCTCGAGTACGTCGACATCTTCTACCACCACCGGCCGGATCCGCACACGCCACTCGAAGAAACCCTCGGCGCGCTCGACCACGCGGTCCGCAGCGGCAAGGCGCTCTACACGGGCATCAGCAGCTACAACGGCGCGCGCACCCGCGACGCCATACGCGCCTGCGAGGAGAACGGCCTGACGAAACCGATCATTCATCAGCCGCTCTACCACATGATGGACCGCTGGATCGAGGATGACCTGCTGCCCCAGACCGATCGTTACGGGCTGGGCGTCATCGCGTTCTGCCCGCTGGCCCAGGGGCTGCTGACGAACAAGTATCTCGGCGGCATCCCGGAAGATTCGCGGGCGGCGCAGGAATCGGGATTCCTCCGTAAAGACCAGGTGACGCAGGACGTGGTCGACAAGGTGCGGAGCCTCAATGACATTGCCCAGCAGCGCGGCCAGACGCTGGCGCAGATGGCCCTGGCGTGGACGCTCCGGCCGCGCACCGGCGGCGAAGTCACCAGCGCGCTCATCGGCGCCAGCCGCCCCGAGCAGATCACGGAGAACGTCAAGGCCGCGGAAAGCACGCACTTCAGCGAGGTCGAGCTTCGCCGGATCGACGAAGTCCTCGACCTTTCACCCGCATCCGCATGAGCGACCGACCGCCGCTCGTGATCGTCGGGGCCTCGGCCCGCGCCGCAGCGCAATCGGCGATCGGCGCGGGATTCGATCCCTGGTGCGTCGACCTCTTCGCCGACCGCGATCTGGCCCGCATCGCGCCGGTGAGACGGTGTCCGAGAGATCAGTATCCGCACGGAATCCTGAGATTACTTGAAGACGCGCCGCGAGCGCCGGTATTCCTCACCGGCGCGATGGAAAACCATCCGGAGGTTCTTCGCGCGATTGAACTCGATCGGGGGCTTTGGGGATCGTCTTCGCGGGCGATCGCCGCGGTGCGCGATCCGAAGACGTGGCGCAAGCCCCCCGCGGTGTCGGGGATCGACTGGCCTGCGGTATTCGTGTCATCGCCCTGGTTCAACCTGGCGCGGGGCTTACACCTCTGCGCCGCGGGAAAGCACCCGTTTCTCCTCAAACCCGTGCGAAGCGCCGGCGGCGCGCACATCCAGCCGTGGACCCCGCGAGTCAGGATCGATCGGGATCACTACCTCCAGCGGTTCGTGAAGGGCCAGGCGATCAGCGCCGTCTACCACGCAGACGGTTGGAGCGCCCGAATGCTGGGCGTCACGCGGCAGATCCTCGGCGATGGAGCCTTCGGCGCGCGCGGGACGTTTCAATACTGCGGCAGCATCGGCCCGATCGAACTTGAGACGCCCGCGCGCCAAGCCATGACACAACTGGGCGTCGTCCTCACCCAGCGGTTCGATCTCCGCGGCGTGTTCGGCGTCGATGCAATCCTTCAGCACGATGGAACCATCTCGCCCGTCGAGGTCAACCCGCGCTACACCGCGAGCGTCGAGGTGATCGAACGGGCGACGGGCATCTGGGCGCTCAAACCCAAGACCGGCCGCGCGCCGAGCCGCGCCCTGCACGGCAAGGCCATCCTCTTCGCGCATGATTCGGGGATCGTGACGGAACTGTACGAACTCTTCCCCGAGCACCAGATCGCAGACGTCCCGCACCCCGGTGCCCCGGTGGAACGCGGCGCGCCGATCTGCACCGTCTTCGCGGAGGGACGCGATGAAACCCACTGCCTTTCGCGTTTGCGGGAGTTGGCGGAGCGGGTTTACACTCGCATCGCAAAATGAGCGCAACAAATCCCGCATCATCATCCATCGACCCCGGCGAGGCGCTCCTGAAAGATCTCTCGCTCGTCCTGCCGCGGGCCAAGGCCACGGCCCTCGAACCGGCGCGCGCTTATCGCATCGGACGAGCGGTGGAGCTTGACGCGGCGA
>JBGTFI010000435.1:0-4900 GCA_041747335.1 Phycisphaeraceae bacterium
CCCAGGCCCCCACGGTCGAACCGGCGGTGGCCGTCGCGGAAGCGGAACAACAGGTGGCGAAATCGACGTGGCGCGCCAGTCCGTGGCTTTCCCCCGCTGAACGCAATGAGAAGTACGACCTCAACTGGCAGGTCACCGACCATGATGGGCAGTCGCTGAATCTCGAAAGCCTCAGGGGCAGGCCGGCGGCGGTGAGCTTCATCTACACCCGCTGCCCGGATCCGACGATGTGCCCGCTGACGGCCCTGCGCTTCGCGGACCTCGAGCGACGCCTGACGGAGGCCGGGCTGGGGGATCAGGTGCAGCTCTGGCTGATCAGTCTGGACCCGAAGTACGACGGTCCGCGTGAGCTGACGATCTTCGCGAAGAATCGCAACATCGCCTTTACCAGTGTGCGCCTCTTCCGGCCGCCCCTGGAGGACATGGATTCACTCAAGTTCGAGTTCGGCGTGACCGCCCAGCCGCAGCGTGATGGATCGATCTCGCACTACACGGACTTGTTCATCATGGACAGCCAGGCGAGGTTCGTCCGCTACCACACCGGGGGCGGGTGGGACAACGCGAAGGTGATGATCGACCTGGCGCGCCTGGCGGGGGAAGCGCAGGGAACGCCCCCGGCCGAGGGCGGTGGGCAGGCGCGGGGAGACTAGAGGGCGAGCCTGGAAGCGGGGCGACATGGGCAAGACTCGGCTTGCCCGTGGGGCGGGCGTCAAGGGGCGTGGAGAAGCTGTCAAAAGCTGTCGCGCACGCGCGGCCGGTTTCCGATCATCAGTGATAAGCGCATGGTTTGGGGGAAGATGTGACATTGCGGGATTTCGTTTGCTTTCTCGCGGATCCGGGAGCGTGCCGAACGGTAAACTGACGGTGTAGACGTCGCGCCGATTGACTTAAGAATCCCCGTCAGGGCACGCATCGATGATCGCCAGCAATCCCAAACCGAGTCGCTCATTCGTTCACCTGCACGTCCACAGCCAGTATTCGCTGCTGGATGGCGCCTGCCGCATCCGGGACATGGTCGCGCGGGCGAAGGAACTCGAGCAGCCGGCGCTGGCGATCACGGATCACGGGTGTCTGTTCGGGGCGATTGACTTCTATTCGGCCGCGACGGCCGCGGGCGTCAAGCCGATCGTGGGGATCGAGGCGTACATGGCCCCGAACTCGCGCCACGACCGCCAGACCACCGGCGCGAAGGATGGCGGGTCTCACCTGCTGCTGCTGGCGAGGAACCACGCGGGTTATCGCAACCTGCTCAAGCTCGGTTCGATCGCCTACACCGAGGGGTTCTACTACAAGCCGCGCATCGACAAGGAGGTGCTTCGAGCGCACAGCGAGGGACTGATCTGTACCAGCGCCTGCCTGGGCGGGGAGATTCCAAGCGCCCTGACGGCCGACGACCGCAAGCGCGCCAAGGCGATCGCGGAGGAATACCTCTCGATCTTCGGGCCGGATGACTTCTTCATCGAGCTTCAGAAGCACATCCCCGAGCAGGACCGGGTCAATCCGGAGCTGATGGATCTGGCGGACCGTCTGGGTGTGGGGCTGGTGGCGACCAACGATGTTCACTTTCTGCTGAAGGAGGATCACGGGCCGCACGGGGTCTTGTGCTGCATCTCGACGGGCAAGCTCATCAGCGATGAATCGCGGATGAAGTACCCGACGCAGCTTTACATGAAGTCGGCCGCGGAAATGTACGCGGCGATGGACCATCCCAAGTGGGTTGAGGCCTGCGAGAACACGGTGCGCATTGCCCAGCGGTGCGAGCTGGAACTTGATTTCAGCGCCAGCCACGCGCCGGTGGTGAAGATTGAGAAGGATCAGGCAGCCAGGAGTGGGGCGGGCGTCTCGCCCGCCAGTCCCCCCGCCTCACCGGCGCCGGTCGGCAGCACTGAGTGGTACAAGGACTTCTGCTCGCGTTTCATCCTCCACCCCTTCGACGCCCTGCACGATCCGGCCACGCCCGAAGACCTCAAGCGCGCCTGCGACGACGCCCTGCGCGAGCTGGCGGAGGCGGGGCTGATCGGGCGCTACGGGCAGGCGGGTGTCACGGAGGAACACCGCGCCCGGCTGGACCGCGAGCTGCGCATCCTCGCGGACAAGAACATCTCCGCGTACTTCCTGATCGTGTGGGACTTCGTCAACGAGGCACGCCGCTGCGGCATCCCCTGCAACGCCCGCGGGTCGGGCGTGGGGACGATGGTGGGCTACGTGCTGGGGCTTTCCAACGCCTGCCCGGTGCGGTACGGGCTGCTCTTTGAGCGCTTTACGGATCCCGATCGCAGCGAATACCCCGACATCGACATCGACATCTGTCAGGACGGCCGGCAGGCGATCATCGAATACGTCCGGCAGAAGTACGGGCACGTGGCGCAGATCATCACCTTCGGGACGCTCAAGGCCCGGGCGGCGATCCGCGATGTGGGCAGGGTGCTCAATGTCCCCCTGCCGGAGGTGGACGCGGTGTGCAAGCTGGTGCCCGAGCAGCTCGGCGTGACGATCGACAAAGCACTGGAGATGGAGCCGGACCTGCTGCGGCTGTACAACGAGAACCCGACGTACCGGCAGCTTCTCGACACCGCGCGGCGGCTGGAGGGGCTGGCGCGTCACGCGGGCGTTCACGCGGCGGGGGTGGTGATCGCCACGCAACCGCTGGACAACATCATCCCGCTTTATAAGCCGCCGGGGACCGAGCAGCTTGTGACGCAGTGGGACGGGCCGACGGTGGAGAAGGTCGGGCTGCTGAAGATGGACTTCCTCGGCCTGCGGACGCTGTCGATTCTGGAACGCGCCCGGCGACTGATCCGTGAATCGCTCGATGAGAGGACGATCCGGGAGACGGTTCCCCTGGGTAAGGATGACACCCGCGACCCGCTGGACCTTGAGCGACTCACGTTCGATGACCAGCGCGTGCTCGACCTCTTCCGTCGGGGCGAGACGGCCGGTGTGTTCCAGTTCGAATCCGGCGGAATGCGCAACCTGCTGATGGCGATGAAGCCCGACCGGCTGGAGGACCTGATCGCCGCCAACGCGCTGTTTCGGCCGGGGCCGATGGAGCTGATCCCCGACTACAACGAGCGCAAGCACGGGCGTCGCGCGGTGCCGAAGATCCACGAGATCGTCGATCGCTTCACCGACGAGACGTACGGCATCATGGTCTACCAGGAGCAGGTGATGCAGATCGTCCATGAGCTGGGCGGCATCCCGCTGCGTGCGGCCTACTCGCTCATCAAGGCCATCAGCAAGAAGAAGCACAAGATCATCGACGCCGAGCGCCCGCGCTTCATCGAAGGCTCGCAATCCAAGGGGCTCTCGAAGCAGCAGGCCGAGGAACTCTTCGATCTGATCCTCAAGTTCGCGGGGTACGGCTTCAACAAGTCGCACTCGACCGGTTACGCGATCGTCGCGTACCAGACGGCGTACCTCAAGACGTATTTCCCCGTGCAGTACATGGCGGCGGTGCTGACCTATGAGTCGGTGAGCACCGACAAGGTCGTCGAATACATCGACGAGTGCCGGCGGGTCCGGCGGCTGGATGGTTCGCGGGGCGTGGCGGTGCGCCCGCCGGACATCAACCTCTCGGATGTCGGCTTCACCGTCGTGTTCGAGGAGGGCGAGAAGCGCGACGCCCACCATGGGCACATCCGTTTCGGGCTGGGCGCGGTCAAGGGCGTGGGGGACAAGGCGATCGCGGCGATCGCCACCGCGAGGGACAAGGGCGGGCCGTTCAAGAGCCTGCACGACTTCTGCGACCGCGTCTCGCTCTCGGCGGTCAACAAGGCCACGATCGAGGCGCTCATCAAGTGTGGGGCGTTCGACGCCCTGCACGGGCAGGACAGGCGCTGCGCGATGATCGAGGCGCTTCCGGGGGCGATCCAGGCGGGGCAGGAGCGGCAGTCGGACCTGAGCAGCGGTCAGATGAGCTTCTTCGAGGCGTTCGAGGAAGCGGCCCCCGCGGCGAAGGCTAAGGCCCCGGACGCCCCGGCTTCGGCGCTGCCGATCGTGGCGCCCTGGACGCAGAACGAGCTGCTTAAGTTCGAGAAGGACGTGCTTGGGTTTTATCTTTCGAGCCATCCGCTCGAGGAGCACGCCGACACCCTTCGACGCTTCACCAGCGCCAGCCTCACCGAAGCACGTGAGTTGGGCGAGGTCGATGTCGTCACCGGCGGGATGCTCACACGCGTGCGGATGACGGTCACGAAGAAGTCCGGTGAGAAAATGGCGATGCTCACCATCGAGGACCGCGGCGGGTCGATGGAGGCCGTCGTCTTCCCGCGCACCTACGCGATGACCAGCAACCTGCTTACGCCCGACGCGATCGTTTTTTTGCGTGGCAAGATCGATCGCAAGCGCGAGGAGCCCAACATCCTGGTCGATGATGTGATCCCGGTGGGTGAGGCGGCAGCGAGGCTGACGAAACAGGTGCGCATCATCCTGCGAGATCCCGGAAGCGCCGGCGGGTCTCTGCCGATGAGCGGTGAACTCAAAGACCTCAAGACGCTACTGCGCCAGTGCGCCGCCCGCAACGGCGTCGAGGGGGCGGAGGTGCTCTTTGAGGTGCACCAGGGCGGACAGGTGGTGACGCTGCGCGCCGCCGGGCTGCGGGTGGCGGTGGATGCGGACTTCGTCGCCCGCGTCGAGACGGTGATGGGCACGCGCGGGTGCTGCATTCTGAGCGGGCCCGCGAAGGTCACGAAGCAGGCCAACCATTCGGCGCTTCACCACAACGCCCAGGCGGACGACCGCCCGAAGCTCGCCTTCGCCAGCCGTCAACAGGAAGCGTGCGAAAGCATCGATCGATATTGAGGGGGGCGTAGGGTCCGCTATTGCGGACCAAAGAGGAACGGAAATGATGAGACAGAAAAGCCGGTGGGGCGGGCGTCCCGCCCGCCTTCAGACTTCAAGG
>JBGTFI010000436.1:0-10009 GCA_041747335.1 Phycisphaeraceae bacterium
CGGCCACGCCCACACCCGCCGCGGCCGCACCCAGGCGGGCATCGCCCGTGGCCAGGGGAAGGCCCAGGCGCAGCGCTATCTCCAGATACGAGGCATCATAGACCGAGAGGCCCAGGTCACCAGCCAGGCGCCGCACCTCTCCCAGGGCCGCTCGCCGATCCACCGGGTCCACCACGAGCGGGAGCTGGAGCAGGTGGTTCGAGAAGCGCGCCGCCTCCTGCGAAGTCATTCGCTCCCGGCGGACCGCCGTGAGGAGCCCGTTCCCTACTTCCAGGGGCCAGATGCTGGAGGTGATGGCCTCCTGCGTCTCCAGGGCCTTGAGGACCGCCATGGCGGTCCCATCTCGCTCATCCTCAAAGGCCCAGGCCAGGCTCACCGACGCGTCGAGAACGAAGTTCACCCGGCCCGACCCTCATCGATCAAGTCCCGGATGGTGAGCTTCCGGCCGAGCCGCCGACCATCGCCGAAGCGCTTCAGGGCCGCGATGGCGTCCTGCGGGCCAGCTCCGATCGCAGGGCCGGGTGGTACCAGTTCAGCGATGGGGCGACCGTGCCGGGTGATAACGATCCGTTCCCCCTGCTCCACCCGCCGAAGAAGGGCGGGAAGGTGCGTCTTGGCTTCGTACGATCCAATGTCTGTCATCTTTTTTTCCACGGAGAGGGAAACGCTTTATCGACTGGTCTGCAACCAGTCTAATTGTAACGGGTCGTCCTCGCCAGTGAGTGGAGACGCGCGTTGCTCTGGGAAGGGCAGGACTTGCTGCAGATTCCGAAAGCGCCCAGTTGAACCCCCGAGGTCAACGAACCGCGTCGCGGATGACGAGCAGGCGGAGTTCGGTCATGTCCTCGATCGCATAGCGCACGCCCTCGCGGCCCAGGCCGCTGTCCTTGACGCCGCCATAGGGCATGTTGTCCACCCGCCACGAGGGCACGTCGCCGATCACCACTCCGCCGACGTGCAGCACATCCCAGGCGCGCAACGCGCGGCCGATGTCGCGGGTGAAGATGCCCGCCTGCAGGCCGAACACGCTGTCGTTGACCCGCGCCAGGGCGTCATCGAAGTCTGCGAACGGTTCCAGCACTGCGACCGGCCCGAAGGCTTCCTTGCAGGCCAGCGCACTGCTCGGCGGTACCCCTTCGAGAACCGTCGCCTCCAGCATGGCACCGTCTCGCCTGCCGCCACACAGCAGCGTCGCGCCGCTGGCGCACGCCTCGTGTATCCATCCCTCCAGGCGCCGCGCTTCCTGCTCGTCGATCATCGGGCCGATGAAGGTGGCCTCGTCTCGCGGATCGCCCATCACCAGCGCCTCGACCCTGGTGCCGAAGCGCTCCCGGAACTCGTCGTAGCGTGACTCGTGCACGAGGATGCGCTGCACGCTGATACAGCTCTGGCCGGACTGATAGAAGGCGCCGAAAACGATGCGATCGAGCGCATCGCCGAGGTCCGCATCGGCGTCGACCACGCATGCCGCGTTTCCGCCCAGTTCCAGCACCACCGGCTTCTTTCCCGCCCGGGCCTTGAGGGCCCAACCCACTTCCGGCGACCCGGTGAAGCTGAGCAGCTTCAGGCGCTCGTCGGTGGTGAAGAGATCGGCTCCGTCGCGGCTGCACGGCAGAATGGAAAATGCGCCCTTCGGCAGCGTCGTTTCTGCCAGCACCTCGCCGATCAGGATGGCGCCGATGGGCGTGCGGCTGGCCGGTTTCAGCACGAACGTGCAACCAGCCGCGATCGCTGGCGCGACCTTGTGGGCGGCCAGGTTCAGCGGAAAGTTGAACGGCGAGATGAACGAACACGGGCCGATGGGGACGCGCCGGGTCATCCCGCGATAGCCGCGGGCGCGCGGCGATATCTCCAGATTCAGGGTTTCGCCGTTGATGCGAACGGCTTCCTCGGCAGCGACGCGGAAGGTGTCGATCAGGCGGGTGACCTCGCCGCGGGAGTCGCGGATCGGCTTGCCGGCTTCGATGCATAGCGCCTGGGCGAACTCCTCCTGGCGCTCGGTGAAGCGTGCCACGCAGTGATTCAGCACCGCCTGGCGTTCGTAGGGCGGCATGCGCCCCATTTCATCCTGAGCGTCCTCGGCGGCGCCGATGGCGGCGTCGATCGCGGCCCAGTCGGCGAGGGCGACCCGGGTCGCGATCCTGCCCGTGTATTTGTCCGTCACCGCAAGATCCTGGTTGGGTGACAGCGCCTCGTTCGCCAGGTAGTACGGATAGCGGTCTCTCAGCATGATCGTCTCCAGATCACCTGCGGTCGGATTTCAGAGCTCCGCGCTCAGCTTCGCGATTTCGTGATTCAGTATGCGGTCGTTGTCGGAGTAGTCGACCGGCACGTCGATGAGGTGAACACCGCCACGTTCGTGACAAGCTTCCAGAAGAGGCGCGAATTCCGCCGCGGCCGCGACGCGATGGCCGCTCGCCCCATAGCTTCGCGCGTACGCTACGAAGTCGGGATTGCCATAGTCGAGCCCCCAGTTGTCGAAGCCCATGTTGGCCTGCTTCCACTTGATCATGCCGTAGGCATCGTCCCTCAGGACCACCACCACCAGGTTCATCTTCAGGCGCATCGCCGTTTCGAGTTCCTGGGAGTTCATCATGAAGCCGCCGTCGCCGCATACGGCCGTGACCCGCCGCCGCGGGTACACCAGATGGGCAGCCATGGCGCTCGGGAGCCCCGCCCCCATGGTCGCCAGCGCGTTGTCGAGCAGCACCGTGTTGGGGCGCCGGGCACGGTAGTTGCGGGCGAACCAGATCTTGTAGACGCCGTTGTCCAGCGCAATGATGCCGTCGTCGGGCATCACCTTGCGCACGTCCGCAACCAGGCGCTGGGGGTACATCGGGAAGCGCTCGTCGTCGCTGCCTTCGAGGATGTGTGCCGAAAGGCGTTGCTGAACCATCCTGAAGTGATCGAAATCCCAGTGCCCCTGGGGCACAAGTCGCTCCTTGATCCGCCAGATGCTGTTGGCGATGTCGCCGACGACCTCGATCTGCGGGAAGTAGATGGGGTCGACCGCGGCGGAGCTGAAGTTGATATGGATGACCCGGATCCTCCCGTCGCGCATGAAGAACGGCGGCTTCTCGACCACGTCGTGGCCGACGTTGATGATCAGGTCCGATCTGGCGATCGCCCGGTGCAGGAAGTCGTTGTCGGACAGCGCCGCGTTGCCGATGAACAGCTCATGGCCTTCGTCCACCACGCCCTTGCCCATCTGCGTGGTGAGAAACGGCACTCCCACTTCGTCGATGAATTGCTGCAGCATCTTCGAAGTCAGCTTGCGGTTGGCGCCGGCACCGATCATCAGCAGCGGCCGGTGCGCCTGGGCAATGGCCTCCGCCGCGACTCGAATCGACTTGTCCTCGGCGATCGGGCGCCGAACCTGGCTGGCCGGAATGAGCTGGGCGTCGGTCTGCTCGCGGGCGATGTCCTCGGGCAACTCCAGATGGGTCGCGCCAGGCCGCTCCTCTTCCGCCCGACGGAACGCCTCCCGCACCCGCGACGGGATGTTCTCGGAGCTGACGATCTGACGGGTGAACTGGGTAATGGGCCGCATCATGTCGACCACGTCGATAATCTGGAACTGCCCCTGCTTGCTCGCCTTCACCGGCTTCTGGCCGGTGATCATCACCATCGGCATGCCGCCCAACTGGGCATAGGCGGCCGCGGTGACGAGGTTGGTCGCACCCGGACCCAGGGTGGCCAGGCAGACTCCGGCCTTCCCCGTCAGCCGGCCGTAGGTCGCGGCCATGAATCCCGCCGCCTGCTCGTGACGCGTGAGCACCAGCTTGATGGAGGAGTGCCGCAGCGACTCGAGCATGTCGAGGTTTTCTTCGCCAGGAATGCCGAAGACGAACTCGACGCCTTCGGCTTCCAATGCTTTCACGAACAGGTCAGAGGCTTTCATCGACAGACTCCGTTGGACCTGGGAGACGTCCGCTCTCGCGCCGGACGCCTTGCTGTAGCCGAGTCAGGCAGCGGCTGCGCGATTTCAAACACCCGGCAAGCATGCGCGAGAGCCACGCACGGGGGGCCATGATGGAGGGACAGGCATCATAGGGGCAACGCGCCCGTTGCCGGAGGAGGAACGATGGGACGGCTAGCCCAGGTATATCGGGCTGGATGCCGATGCGTCAAGCTGCACGCTGGCTGTACGAGGTACTCTCGTCGTGTTCCTCCGCGTTCAACATTCGTGAGCGGCGCGCCCCTAGTGTCCCGAATCAAAGATTCGTTGGCATGATCGGCACTGTGTGCCGTTGTCTCGCGGAATCGGGCGTCGCTTGGCGCGGCCTTGCGCAGTCGCTCGGCTCGTGAGCCGCTGCATCCACAGCGAGGTCGTTGCTCTTTCTCGCAATAGCGCTGCTATTACTCGGCATCGCGCCTACTCGCAGCGGCGCAGCTACTCCCTCGGTGCTCAACGAATCTCTGACTCGGGACACTAGCTCACCGCGAAGAATCAACCCGGTGCGCCCAACCCACCGGCAGGCCGAGCGCAAGGTGGATCTCGTGCTGGAAGCGCCCCTCGACTCGCGAGACGATATCCGTGAGTTGGAGCGACATGCGCTGCCCAAAGATCGTGGGTCGCACGAGAGCCGATCCCAGGACGCCGGTGGTGAAGCCTGGCTGCCTGCCGATGTGTGCGGCGGCGAGGCAGGTGGGGTCGGTCCGGGGGCATGCGAGTCCGCGGCTCGACAGGGCCCTGGGTGCCAGCCCTGCTCCGAGGCTCACAGGCCCGCCGAATTCCACGAGGACTTCCGCCCGCCCCTGTACCAGCCACATGCGTGGAGCCCCATCCCAGTGGCAGCTCTCGTCCACACGGCCGCGAGTCCGCTCCCGGTTGCACAATTCGCCCTCCAGTCGGGGCACAGGCCGGGGCATCCCCACGTCGGCCCCGAACCTCAGCGAGAACCGCGCCGAGAGAGGGTGCACGACCACCGCGCCGACCAGGATCGTCTGCCCGAGAGCCACCTCTCCGATGGGCGGCGGGGCATCGAAGTGCTCCGGGAGCGAGAGCGCTCCTGTGGGCATCCACCACCCCACCCGAAGCTGCAGCTCGGTCTGGGTCGGCGCCTGGGCATGGACCAGAGCAGGGGCCGGTCCCACCACGGACCCGAATGCGAGAAGTGCCGGGATCCAGTTACGGGGGACCATCATTCGCACCCCGGAGTCCGGCACCATCGCCACCATCCGACCGGGATGCCCAGTCCGAGCAGGATCTCGTGCTGGAAGCGGTCCTCCACCCGGATCGTCGTGTTGGAGAGTTGTACCTCCAAGGTGCGCCCGGCGATCGCTCGCCGGATGAGCGCCGTGCCCTGAAGGCCGACGGTGAAGCCCGGCTGGCGTTGGATGTCTCCTGCAGCGGAGCATGAGAGGGAGTTCTGGCAGTTCCCGGTGTCTGCTGAAAATACCCGAGGCGCGAGCCCGACTCCAAGGCTGATCGGTCCCGAGACCTGAGCGTGCAGCTCCACCCGACCCTGGGCAAGCCAGCCCCGCGGGAAGCACCGCGCGCGGCAGTCGCCGTCCACGTGACCCCGGGTCTGCTCCAATGTGCACGCTTCGCCCGCCAGCCTTGGCACTGGCCTCGGGAGCCCGACATCGGCTCCGACCCGCAGCGAAAACCGGCCACGAAGCGGCCAGACCGCCATGGCGCCCACCAGAAGCGTCTGTCCGAGAGCCACCTCTCCGTGGGGTGGTTCGTAATCCGGGAACTCCCGCACCGGGATCGCCCCCGTCGGCATCCACCACCCCACGCGCAGATGCATCTCGGGGCCAGAAGCGTCCTGAGCGGAGAGCGGGCCGGGAGGAAGGGCGACGGAGATTCCCAGCACGAGGGTTACGATCAGTTTCACCAGCATCGCGCACACCGACGAGATGGCGAAGTCGGGCGCCGTCATTCGCATGGGATCACTTCCGGGTTGCAGGGGACGAAACCTGTAAGGAACAGCGTATCGGTGCAATCCGTAACGGCATCGTCCGCCGCGACATGGAGAGTGAAGACGCCTCCGTGTCTTGCCAGGCCAGCATCCGGAGCTGCAGGTCCACGGCCACGGGGGGCTCGCATTGCATCGACAGGGTCCCCCTGTAGATTCCGACCGCATGTCCGAATCCACCCTCATCGCCGATCGATACGACGTCCTGCGCACCCTGGGGCAGGGCGCCTTCGGGCGCACCTTCCTGGCGCGCGACCGGGAGCACGATCGCGACGTGGCAGTCAAGATGCTCGACACCCAGAAGGTGGACAGCTTCAAGGGGTTCGAGCTGTTCGAGCGGGAGGCGGCCGTACTCCGCTCCGTGCGTCACCACGGGGTGCCTGAGATCTACGACTCGCTTCGTGCCGAGTGGGATGGGAGCTCGGCGGCCTTCCTGGTGATGGAATACGTGGATGGCAAGTCGCTCGAGGCGCTGATCGCCGAGCGGCATCACCTCGACCCCACCGAGGCGACCCACATCTTCCTCGAACTCCTGGGCGTGCTCGATTACCTGCACGGACGGGTGCCGCCGATCCTGCACCGCGACATCAAGCCCGCCAACATCATCCTTCGACCGGATGGTTTTCCCACCCTCGTGGACTTCGGCGCCGTGCGCAGCGCGATTCATGCGCCGGGCAGGGACGGCTCGACGATCGTGGGGACCTACGGTTACATGCCTTACGAACAGCACATGGGGCAGGCCACACCCTCGAGCGATCTCTACGCCCTGGCCGCCAGCTTCATCCACCTGCTAACCGGCCGCGCGCCACCGGAGTTCGTGAACGCGGAGGGACGGATCGCCGTGCCCGAGTCGCTGCCGGGTGGTGAGCGCCTGAAACTTGTGCTGTCGAGGATGCTGCGGCTCTCGCCGGCGGAGCGGTTCCAGACTGCACGCGAAGTCCGTCAGGCCCTCGTGGGATCGGAAGACACCACCCCCGCACGTGTCGCGCTGACTCGCAAAGCCAGCAATGCGCGCAGAGCCGTTGCGGTCGTGGAGTTGCCTCCCGTCCCGCGGACCTTCGAGGGTGAGACCGAGACGCTGCGGCGTCGGCTGGCGCCCTCGGCCTGGCGGGCGATGTTCTCCACCCGCCCCCTCAACGAGCCGATCGGACCCGGGATCGCGGCGATCGTGATCCTGACCGGGGTGGTGACATTCGGCATACTCCCGGTGGTCTACCTGGTTCGCGCCGAGGCGAGGCGCCGCCGGGTCACCCGATTCCTGCAGAACGGGCTGCCTGCCACAGCGGAGATCATCTCCATCCAGGACGCCACGGACGACCTCGGCACCAGGATCTGCCGCATCCGCTACCAGTGGGAAAGCGAGGGCATCCTCCATCGCGGGTCGGACGAAGTCTGGGCCAGCCTGAGCAACCGCTGGCTGGAAGGAGACCAGATCCAGATCCTCTACCTGCCGGACCAGGACTTCGACAGCCTGGTGATCAGCACGGGGTAGCATCGGGCGCGCGCAACACGGCTTTGCACCTCGAAGGAGGGGAACTCACGGCTCCCGCTCGATCCGAGCCCGCACGACAAAGTCGCGGCCCATTTCATCGCTGGTGACGGCGTACATGTGGTCACCCCCGAAGTGCGGGCGGGTCCCCCCCTGTCGGACCCCGCAGCTCCACGGGCTTCTTCCTGTCGCGCACCTTCAGGTTGAGGACTTCCACGAAGATCGAGAAGCCCATCGCGAAGTAGATGTATCCCTTCGGGATATGGACCCCCATCCCCTCCGCGATAAGCGACATCCCTATGAGAAGGAGGAACGAGAGGGCCAGCATCCTGACCGTCGGATGCCGACCGACGAAACGGCCGATCGCATCTGCCGAGAACATCATCACCCCGACGGCGAGGACGATCGCGATGACCATCACAGCGAGGTCATCCGCCATCCCGACCGCCGTGATCACCGAATCCAGAGAGAACACGATGTCGAGGAGCGCGATCTGCGTGAGAACGCCCCCCATGGTCACCCCGGCCTTCCGAGCGTGTTGATCTCCCCCTTCGCCTTCCAGCTTGTTGTGGATTTCGTGCGTCGCCTTCCATAGGAGGAAGAGGCCTCCGCCGATCAGGATGAGGTCTCGCCCCGAGAAGCTGCGCCCGATGATGGAGAAGAGCGGCTCGACCAGCCCGAGGATCCAGGCGAGGAAAAAGAGGAGGATGATTCGAGTCCCCATCGCGAGAGCCAGCCCCACCCTGCGCGCCCTGGATTGCTGCTCGGCCGGAAGCCGGTCCGCAAGAATGGTGATGAAGACGATGTTGTCGATGCCGAGGACGATTTCGAGGGTCGTCAGGGTCGCGAGCGCGATCCATGCCTCGGGGTTGGAGATCCATTCCATCGTGGGGCCGGGCTCCGGGGGGTTGGAGACCTTTGGCGACACTGGCGCAGCGGTCGCCGCATCGGGCGGGAAGGAACAGGAAGTTCGAGGACTCTCCCGACGCCTATGCCAAGGTAGGGCAGGGGTTTGAGGGGAGCAAGCACGTTCCCTGAGCGTTGACCCCGGGCCGCGGGGACCGAAGGAACCAGCGCGTTCAGTCGGCCCTGAGCGCCACCATCGGGTCGACGCGGCTCGCGCGCCGGGCCGGCACGAGCCCGGCTACCAGCCCCACCCCCAGCACGAGCGCGACCACCGCTCTGAACACGATCGGATCCCGAGGGTTCACCTGGAACATCAGGATCCCGACGACCCGCGATACAAGGGCGGCGAGGAGGAGCCCAATGGCCAGCCCCACCCCTATCTGGAACCCGGCCTGCCGAAGGACCATCCGGATCACGTCCGGGCCGCCGGCGCCGAGCGCCATCCGGATTCCGATCTCCTGCGTGCGCCGACTCACGGAGAAGGCCAGTACGCCGTAGAGGCCGACCGACGCCATGAAGAGCGCCGCGGCTCCGAACACGATGAAGATCGTCCCGAAGACCTGGTAGAACCAGGACGACTCCCAGATCTCCTGTTCAAGCGTTTTCATGTCGTAGAGTGGCAGGTTCGGATCCAGTCCCTGCACGACGTCCCGGAGAACGGCGCCCAGGGCGAGCGGTTCCCCGCCGGCCGGGCGTGCCACCACGCTCATGAAGGCCGGGTCCGACTGCGTGAAGGGGATGTAGAAGCCATCGGGGATGGAGGAGGGCGCGCCAGCGGGCTCGAAACCCTGCATGTTGAGGTCCGGCACCACACCCACCACGGTCATCCACGGGATCGTATCGGCTATCCCGGTACGGAACTGACGGCCTATCGCGGATCCCACCGTCCAGAATCGCTCGGCGAAGGAGCGGTTGACGATCGCCACGCGCTGCGCGGCCAGAACGTCCTGGGCGGAGAAGTCCCGCCCTTCAAGGAGGGTGGTTTCCAGGAGGGCGAAGTACCCGGGAGACACGATCTCGAAGTGTGTCAGAGGCCGGTCCTCGGGGGCGTCATAGCTCTGCCCTTCGAGGCGGATCGGCGCGGTCTCAGTTCCTGTACCTGGGAGACCGCTCGAGAGAGCGACGGCCTCGATCTCGGGGCGTTCGCGGATGTTTCGCAGGGCGTCGGCCCAGAACCGCTGCCGATCGTCCCGCGTCGGGTAGTCTGTCTCGAACAGGCCTCCACGGGCTGCCAGGTACAGGGTCTCATCGAACGGAAGTTCATGGTTCCTGAGCTGGACGATACTCTTCGTCATGAGCCCGGCTCCCACGAGGAGCGCCACCGACAGGGCGACCTCCATGATCACGAGCCCCCGGCTGAGTCGCCCCAGGTGAAGACTCGACGAGCCTCTCGCTTCATCCTTCAGCACACGGTTCACATCGGCTTTCGAAACCTGGAGCGCGGGCGCGACCCCGGCCGCGACAGCGGTCACGGCCGTGATCGCGACCACCCACACCAGCACCGGAAGATCCACCTGGAACACCATGAAGTACGGGCGTCCCGTAATTGCGGGTGCCGTGGCCTGATCGAACAGGTCCACCGCCCAGTAGGCGAGACCGGTACCCACCACCGCGCCCGCCGCGGCCAGCACGAATGCCTCGGCCAGAAAGGGGGCCATCACTCGGAAGCGTCCCGCACCCAGCGCCACCC
>JBGTFI010000437.1:0-3038 GCA_041747335.1 Phycisphaeraceae bacterium
GTCCCGCCCGCCATCAGGCAAAAGGCCTGAACGGACAACACTCGCGGCGGCGGATCACCAGAAGATTGCGGCAGCGCCGCAATGGCGGGCGAGACGCCCGCCCCACTGCCGCCAATACTACTTCTTCCTCCGCCACAGCGCATCCACGCTCGCGCACCCCGGGCCGCCCGCGCCCATCAGCAGCGCCAGCGCGAGCAGGATCACGTTGGTGTGATACGGTCCCGGAACGGCGGGGGGGTTGTGCAGCAGTTGCCCGGCCTGGAACTGCGCGATCACGATGCTCACAAGCAGAAGCGCGATCACGTTCGCGCTGACCCGCCCGAACAGCCCGATCGCCAGCGTGGCCCCGAACACCACCTCCAGTATCGGGAGCGCGTACCCGTAAGGCGCGGTCAGCCATGCGGGCGCCCACCGCGGCGTCATCGAGGCGAACGGCCCCTTGACGAATGCGGCGATGCTGCCGTCCGCGGTGATCTTGTTCACCCCCGCCATCAGGAAGTACCCGCCCAGTGACAGCCGCCCGAGCAGTTGCGCCAGGTTGTACCACCGGCCTAGCCAGGTTGCGCAATCCATGCGTGGAGTCCCTTCATCGAATGCGGCAGCCGAACAGCTTCATGCCAGGATCGGATGGACGATCTCGCCGTGGACGTCCGTCAGGCGGTAGCGCCGGCCCTGGTGGCGGTAGGTCAGGCGTTCGTGGTCGATGCCCAGCAGGTGGAGCATCGTGGCGTGGAAGTCGTGGATGTGGACGCCCCCCTCGACGATGTTGTAACCGTACGGGTCCGTCTGCCCGTAGGTGATGCCCGGCCTGATGCCCCCGCCCGCCATCCATATGGAGAAGCATCGCGGGTGATGATCGCGGCCGAAGTCGGTCGCGGTGAGCTTGCCCTGGCAGTAGTTGGTTCGCCCGAACTCCCCGCCCCAGACCACGAGGGTGTCGTCGAGCATGCCGCGCTGCTTGAGGTCTTGCACCAGGGCCGCGGCCGGTTGGTCGGTCTCGCGGCACTTGACCGGCAGCGACTTGGGCAACCCGCCGTGGTGGTCCCAATCCTGGTGGTAAAGCTGAATAAAGCGCACGCCGCGCTCGGCAAGTCTTCGGGCAAGCAGGCAGTTGGCGGCGAAGGTTCCGGGGTCGCGGGCGTCGGGGCCGTAGGCATCGAGGATGTGGCTCGGCTCCTGGGAGAAGTCGGTGACTTCGGGGACCGAGGCCTGCATCCGGAAGGCCATCTCGTACTGCGCGATGCGTGATTCGATCTCGCTGTCGCCCGTGCGTTCGAGGTGCATCAGGTGCAGTTCGTTAAGACGATCGAGCATGTTGCGGCGGCTGGCGACATCGATGCCTTCGGGATTGCCCAGGTAGAGCACCGGTTCACCGCCGGAGCGAAGCTGCACGCCCTGGTAGCGCGAGGGGAGGAAGCCGCTGCCCCACAGCCGCGGAAAGAGCGGCTGCCCGGACTGGTTCTTGGAGATCAGCACGACGAAGGAGGGCAGGTTCCGATTCGCCGCGCCCAGCCCGTAATCCAGCCACGCGCCGATGCTCGGCCGGCCGGGGAACTGCGAGCCGGTCTGCAGGTGCGTCACACCCGGCCCGTGGTTGATCGCCTCGGTGTGCATCGTGCGGATGATGCAGATGTCGTCGGCGATGTGGCCCGTGTGCGGCAGCAGCTCGCTGATCCACGCGCCGCTCTGGCCGTGACGTTGGAACTTGTAAGGTGAACCGGCCAGAGGCAGGCTTGACTGATTGCCGGACATGCCCGTCAGGCGCTGGCCTGCCCGGACCTCGTCGGGAAGCTGCGTGCCGTGCTTTTCGTTGAGCACGGGCTTGTAATCAAACAGGTCAAGCTGCGAGGGCCCGCCGCTCTGGAAGAGAAAGATCACCCGCTTGGCTTTGGGCGCGAAGTGCGGCATGCCGATGGTTCCCTCGGCCGCGGCGGTTGAAACAGCGCTGTGCGCCGGTGGGGGGTTCATCAGGTCCGCCAGGGCGATCCCGCCCAGGCCCAGGCCGAGCGTCGAGAGAAACCGCCGCCGGCCCATGCCCAGCAGGGGCTCAAATCCGGTGCATCGTGGCGCGCGCGTCGTGCTCATGGTCTGCTTCTCGTTCAAGCTCCGCCTCACTGCTTGTAGACACTTTCATCGTAGTTCATCAGGGCCTGCGCGACGACCGCCGCCGCCGCGAGCTTCGGCGCGGAGATCGACTCAACGCGCGGGGCCTTGCCGGTGGCGAGGTACTTCTCCGCGCGGTCGGGGTGTTGGTCGAAGTATTCAAGCTGATCCCGGTAAAGCCGGGCGATCACCTGGGCTTCGCGCTGTTCCGGGGCGCGGCTGGTGAGCGTCTTGAAGATCATCTCGATCAGGGCGGCGTCATTGTCCCCGTGCTCCCGCATCGCACGCTCGGCCAGCGCTCGGGCGGACTCGACGAACTGCGGGCCGTTGAGAAGCACCAGCGCCTGTCCGGGGGTCGAGGTCCGCTCGCGCTTGACGACGCAGATGTCGCGCTTCGAGGCGTCGAAGGTGAGCATCACCGGCGCTGGCCCGTTGCGCTTCCAGAGGGTGTAGACGCTTCGCCGGTACAGGCCTTCGCCCTCGTCGGGCGCGACGGGCTTGAAGGACGCCGCCAGATCGTACGGCCGCGCCGGCGGACCGCCGAGCTTCTCGACCAGCAATCCGCCCGCCGCAAGGGCGTTGTCACGGATCATCTCCGCGCTCAGACGATGCCGCGGTCCGCGGGCGAGCAGGCGGTTCTGCGGATCGATCGCCTTGAGTTGCGGGGAGATCACGGACGATTGGCGGTACGTCGCGGAGGTGACGATCTGCTTCATCAGCCGCTTGACGTCCCACCCGTGGTCGATGAAATCTTTGGCCAGGTGATCGAGCAGTTTGGGGTGCGTCGGCCGCTCGCCCTGGCTGCCGAAGTCTTCGGGGGTGGTGACGAGTCCGGCGCCGAAGCACATCTGCCAGGCGCGGTTGACCGCCACCCGCGCGGTGAGCGGATGATCCGGGCTGGTCAGCCACATCGCCAGCCCCAGCCGGTTGAGCGG
>JBGTFI010000438.1:0-2740 GCA_041747335.1 Phycisphaeraceae bacterium
GCCGGATCAACGCCCGCCAGCAGCGCAAGCGCCTCATCGCGGACGGCCGATGATTTCGCGCCCAGAATCGATTCCAGCAGTTCGGCAACATTTGCTTCGCGCCGATCGGCCAGCAGCCTCATCGCCTCCACGCGCGGCCCATCCCCCACGTTCTCATTGAGGGCGAAGTCCCGGAGCCTCGCGCTCGCCACCTCCAGGCCATAGCGACCGGCCAGGCGAAGCCCCGTCGCCTGCACGGCGCTCGATCGGTCAGCCAGCAGTGCGTCGATCACCGGCCCGACGGCCTGACTCGCCTCATCCGCCGGCCGCGCGGGCAGGGCATGGTAATAACCCATCACCCGGTCAAGTTGCGGAGGTGTGGTCCACTGCTCAAGCGCTTCGAGTGTCCATAGCCGTAACGATTCATCGACCCGGCCGTTTGCAGCGAACCGCGCCAGCGCCGCCGCGGGCGCCGCGCCGCCGACCCGCAGGTTCGCATTGACCACCCGGCGCACCATCGGTTCCGATGAATCGCGTATCGCTTCGTCCTCGATCAGTTCCGCCAGCGCCGCCATGGCCCCCTCGATCCGCGCATCATGGATCGCTCGCGCGGCTTCCAGCGCGAAGGGGGCATCGTCATCCCTCAGAAACCGGGCGATCCGCGCATCGCCATGCCGCCGCAGCGCCAGCACCACCGCCAGGCGCACCGCCGGCGAGGTGTCGCCCGCGTATCCCAAGAGCGCCTCGACATCACTGAGGTAATAAAGCCCCATCACCGCGGCGTGGCGCAGGTAGACATCCTCCCCGGTGTGGCGCGCAAGCTCGATCAGCGCGGGCATCACCTGGACGTTGCCCGACTTGCCCAGGGCGATGGCCGCGAAGTATCGCGCCCGGGCGCTGTCATCCCGCAGCATCGTGGCCAGCAACTCATTCGCTCCGGCCCAGCGGTTGTCTCCGATCACCCGCGCCGCCTGCGCGCGGACTTCCGCATCGACGTCCTCCAACGCGGCCGCGGCGGCCGACATGGCCCGCGCATCATCCCGCCCGATCTGCCCCAGTGCCCACAGCGCATGAATCCGCGCAAGCTGAATCGCATCCTCTCGCGCCACCTTCCCCAGCGCCGCGATCACCGCGCCGCCACGCGACGCCAGCGCGAACTGCGCCCGCTGCCGCACGCGCTGATCCCGATGCGCAAGCAAACGCAGCAGTTCCTCGCTGCCGCGATGCTCAAATCCCTCGGCAAACAGCCGTCGCAGCCCGCGCACGGCTTGCGAATCGACCGCTTCCGGGTGCTCCATGGTGTAGATGCGCCCCCGCCCGGTGCCGTGCCAACCGTCGATCCAGTCCAGCAGATACACCCGCCCGTCGTGGCCGAACGCAATGTCCGTCGCGAGCATCCCGGTGATGAGCGGCGGTTTGTGCTCGAGCTCGAACCCCGCGCCTCTGGGCTTCACCGCGAACGCGTTCACGCCGCTGTTGCCCGGCCCGCCGCGGAAATCACAGAGAAAAAACTGACCCGCGAAACGATCCGGCAAACCCACGCCCGGATACCAAGCGATCCCCGAAGGTCCGCTGCCCAGCCATGCCACCGGCGGAATGATCCACGCCGGCTGCCCTTCGTGTTGGGGATGCCAGAGCTTCTCAGCGTTCCACGGTCCGCGCTCGTACGCCCCGCCCATGTACTGATAGCCCATGTCCCAACCGCTGTCACCGCCCTCCACCACATACACCACCCGCGCCCGATCAGCGCTGTCGGAGTTGTTGTCCCCCGTGAACAGGTTCCCGTGGTCATCAAACGCAAGGTCCTGCGGATTGCGCAAGCCCTTGTGGTATACCTCGAACTGCGTGCCATCCGGATTGCACCGGAACACGGCCCCCTGCCCCGGACCGTCGAAGCGCACGCCTTCCCGGCTCATCACGCTGTAACCGCGATCGCCGATGGAGAAGTAGATCTTCCCGTCCGGCCCCCACGTCAACCCGTGCAGGTCGTGCCCGAAAAAGCTCACCTGCACCCCGAAACCGCGCAGCAGCGACCGCCGCTCATCCGCCAGGCCGTCGCCGTTCGTATCCCGCAGCCGCCAGAGGCTCGGAATGTTCGTATAGAGCACGTCCGCCCCGACCGTCAGAAGGGCCGAACCGATCCCGTCGAGCGCATCGCTGAAGCCATCGGCGAAGACGCGTGAATCATCCGCCCGGCCGTCGCCGTCCGTATCCGCCAGCACGACGACGCGGTCTTCGCTGCTGGTGAAGTACGACATGCCCCCATCCACCCGGTCCGCGAAGCGTTCGTACATCGCCCGCCGGTCCTCCACCGTCCGCGAGGCGAAGTCATCGACCAGCCAGAACATGCGGTCGCGGTTGTCGGTGACGCCGCGGTTGATGCGGTACGTCTCGGCCACGTACACCCGCCCATCGTCGGCAATGGTGAATCCCACGGGATTGCCGAGCATCTCGTCCCCTGCCCAGACCTTGACCACCAGATCGCCAGGTGAGCGAAACGCCTCGATCGCGCGCCGGGCCTGCAAATCTTCCTCGCCCCATGCCGCTCCCGCAATACCCAGCAACGCGCACACCGGCCCGAACACACACAGTTTTCTCATGAATCACGGTTCCTCACGGACGATCCATCCATCTGCAATCTGCAAGCTGCAATCTACTTCGGCTCTTCCTTCTTCTCGGGTTCGGCGCGGCGGCGCCCGCCGAGGATGTCGAGTATCTGCCCCACGGCTTCCCCGGCCTCGCCGGGCACGAGCTTCCGCAC